>NZ_JASATH010000147.1:0-20987 GCF_038440215.1 Inquilinus sp. OTU3971
CCCCCCCCCCCCCCCCCCCCCCCCCCCCCCCCCCCCCACGCTCTGTCGGTCAGGCTCGGCGAAAGAGGCCAGGGGCCGCGCATGGCCGGTCCCCACCTGCCGGCGCTTCCCCGCCCCCGGGCCGTGGTCTAACGTCCATCAGCCCGTCGCGGGAGGCGACGGATGCGACGGAGGGCCGGGCCGCAGGCTCCCCTCCGCCCCACGACCGAACGAGGTTCAGATGGCGCACGAAACGCAATTCTACATCGACGGCGCATGGGTCGACCCGGTCACGCCGAAGACGCTCGACGTGATCGACCCCTCGACCGAGGAGGCCTTCGCCAAGATCTCGCTCGGCTCGGCCGCGGATGTCGACCGCGCGGTGGCGGCGGCGAAGCGGGCCTTCCCGGCCTTCGCCCGCACCAGCCGCGAGGAGCGCCTGGCCCTGCTGCGCCGGATCCTCGAGATCTACAAGCGCCGCGCCCCCGACATCGCGCTCGCCGTGTCGCGCGAGATGGGCGCGCCGCGGCAATTCGCGCTCGACTCCCAGACCTGGGCCGGCGACGCACATCTGACCCGGATCATCGAGGCGCTGGAGACCTTCCAGTTCCAGCGGGCCAAGGGCACGTCGATGGTGGTGAAGGAGCCGGTCGGCGTGGTCGGCATGATCACCCCGTGGAACTGGCCCCTAAACCAGATCACCTGCAAGGTCGGCCCGGCCCTGGCCGCCGGCTGCACCATGGTGCTGAAGCCAAGCGAGATCGCGCCGCTCGACGCCGTCATCTTCGCCGAGATCCTGCATGAGGCCGGCGTGCCGAAGGGCGTGTTCAACCTGGTGAACGGCGACGGGCCAACGGTCGGCGCCGCGATCTCCAGCCACCCCGATGTCGACATGGTGTCCTTCACCGGCTCGACCCGCGCCGGCATCCTGGTGGCCAAGGCCGCGGCCGACACGGTCAAGCGGGTGCATCAGGAGCTGGGCGGCAAGTCGGCCAACATCATCCTGCCGGACGCCGACCTGAAGCGGGCGGTGACCAAGGGCGTCGCCGGCTGCTTCGGCAACAGCGGCCAGTCCTGCAACGCTCCGACCCGGATGTTCGTGCCGCTCGAGCGCGAGGACGAGGCGATCGGCTACGCCCGCGCGGCGGCCGAGGGCTACAAGGTCGGCCCGGCCGATGCGGCGGACACCCAGCTCGGCCCGGTGGTCAGCCAGCTGCAATACGACAAGATCCAGAAGCTGATCGAGGCCGGCATCGCCGAGGGGGCGGAGCTGGTGGCCGGCGGCCCCGGCCGGCCGGAAGGGCTGAACCGCGGCTACTTCGTCCGCCCGACCGTCTTCGCCCGGGTGACGCCGGACATGACGATCGCGCGCGAGGAGATCTTCGGCCCGGTGCTGTCGATCCTGACCTACGAGACCGAGGCGCAGGCGATCGAGCTGGCCAACGACACCCCCTACGGCCTCGCCGCCTATGTCCAGTCGGGCGACCTGGAGCGGGCGCGGAAGGTGGCGTCGCAGCTGCGCGTCGGCAATGTCCACATCAACTACCCGGCGTGGGACACCGCCGCGCCGTTCGGCGGCTACAAGCAGTCGGGCAATGGCCGGGAATACGCCGAATTCGGCCTCGAGGAGTTCCTCGAGATCAAGGGCGTGATCGGCTACGAGGCGGCCTGAGTCCTCACCGGAGCCTTCCTGCGGGAAGGCTCCGGCCTTGCTCGGGGCCGCCGGCTGGGACGATTCAGGCGGTGCGCCGGGAGCGCTGCTTGCCGGCGCGGCGGCGCAGCTTCTCCGTGCCCAGGCCCTGGGCCTTGGCATAGACCGACTTCGAGCGGGCGTAGTTCGGCGCCACCATCGGGTAGTCCGCCGGCAGGTTCCACTTGGCCCGGTACTGTTCCGGCGTCATGCCGTAGGTGGCGCGCAGCCAGCGCTTCATCATCTTGAAGGGTCGGCCGTCCTCCAGGCAGATGATGTAGTCCGGCGTCACCGACTCCGACACGGGCACGGCCGGAACGGCGTGGGGCGAAGCGATCGCGGGATCATCCTGCGTCCGGCCGCTCTCCGCGGCACTCGCCGCCGGCTCGGCATCCACAGCCGGATCCCGCTGGATCGCCGCATTGCGGGCCTCGATCAGCGACAGATGCACGTTCCGGATGAGCGTCGGCAGGCTCTCGCTGTCCACCGCATTGTGGGAGACGTGGGCAACGATGATCTCCTTGGTGAACTTCAGAATCTCGTCGTTCAGCGTCGACATCGCGCCTCTCCCATCCTGCCCTGCAGTCCCCGCGGTCCCGATCCTTGCTGTCGAGACTGCTCTGCTTGCGATCAATGCCACAAGCCGAGAACAGCCATAAGGTTCCATGGGATTCAGAAAAAAGTTTTGTGTTCTGTCCTATTTCCTTCCAGTTCACCCTGAGATTGGATTGTAATCCGCGCGCAGCATGATTGTTGCCCGACTCTCGCCAGCCCATCCGGCCGTGATGACTGAAATCAATTCGAGAGAGCCTGCTCGGGCGGAATCCTTGCTCAGGATTCCGCAAATCCTCCCGTCAGCGGTCGAAGTCGACCGCGACGGTGTTGCCGCCGCTGACCACCACGCCGACCCGCTCGCCGGGGGCCGGGCGGTAGCGGCCGGACAGGAGTGCGGCGAAGGCGGCTGCTCCGCCCGGCTCGGCGACGATGCGCAAGCCCTGCCACAGGGCGCGCTGGGACTCGCGGATCGCATCGTCGGTCACCAGCACTGCGGCGGTCCCGTGCTGCCGCAGCACCGGGAAGACCAGCTCGCCGATCCGCTTCGGTGCCAGGCTGTCGGCGGCGATGCCGCCGGTCTCGGCATCGACCGGGCGGCCGGCTTCGAAGGCCCGGTGCAGGGTGGGCGACGCCTCGGGCTCGACCCCGACGACCTTGACCCGCCCGCCATACCAGGCGGCGATGCCGCCGATCAGCCCGCCGCCGCCGACCCCGACCAGCACCGTGTCGAGATCCGGTGCCTGGCTTTCCAGCTCCAGCGCCAGCGTGCCCTGGCCCAGCATGGTCTCGGCCTGGTCGAAGGCGTGGACGGAGAGGGCGCCGGTGGCCGCGACCCAGGCGTCGCAGGCGGCCAGCGCGTCGGCATAGCGGTCGCCGCCGACCACCAGATCGGCGCCGGTGCGGCGGATCCGCTCGATCTTGGCGGGGGAGGAGATGCTGGGCACGAAGATCCGCGCCGGCAGGCCCAGCGATGCCGCGGCATGGGCCACCGCCGCGCCGTGATTGCCGCCCGACGCCGCGGCCACGCCGGCCGCCGGCACGTCGCGGGTCAGCAGGTTGGCGAAGGCGCCGCGAGTCTTGAACGACCCGGCATGCTGCAGCAGCTCCAGCTTCAGGGTGATCGCGCCGGCATCGATGCCGAAATCGCGCCCCGCCGCCTCGACCACCGGCGTCCGCCGGATATGCGGCCGGATCACCGGCTCGATCCGCGCGATGCCGTCCCGGTCCACCCGCGTTTCCGACATCTCGTCTCTCCTGGCTTCGGATCGGCGTTTCAGCCAAACACTTCGTCACATTGCTAATTCTCTTCCGGCCAGAAGGCAACAGGCGGGACGGCCGGCCGGATCGCAGCGCTACGGCGACAGCGAATGGACGAAGTCGCTGATGCCGCCCAGCGTGATCTGGGTGCCGACGCACAGCAGCAGGAAGGCCATCAGCCGCGACAGCACGCGCACCTGGGACTGGCCGAGGAAGGCGACCAGCCGGTCGGCCGAGGAATAGGCGACCCAGACGCCGATCGCCAGCACCAGCGCCGCCGCCGAGGCGCCGAGCACGAAGGGCAGGAAATCCGGCTGCCCGACCGGCAGGTTCGAGCCGATGGCGATGGCGACGGAAATGGTGCCGGGGCCGGTGGTGAAGGGCATGGTCAGCGGATAGAAGGCGACCGCGTCGATGCCCTCGGCCTCCGACGCCTGCTCCTGCTTTCGCTCCTCCTGCTGCTCGGGCGACTGCAGCAGCCGCCAGGCGCTGGCGGCGACGATCAGCCCGCCGGCGATGCGCAGCGCCGACAGGCTGATGCCGAAGAAGCTGAGGACATAGGCGCCGCCCCACAGCGCGCCGAGCATCACCAGGGCCGAGTAGATCCCGATCTTCCGCGCCAGCTGCAGGCGTTCGGCATGCGACCGGTCGGCGGTGATCTGGCTGAAGATCAGGGCGGCCGCGATCGGGTTGACGATCGAGAACAGCGCGGAGAGGGTGAGCAGAAAGGTCTGGATCGAACCGCTCATCCGCGACTCCGAGCTGTTGGGCCACAGCCTGACCGATCTGCCCGGCCGGCCGCAACTGTCCGGTCAGCGCCGCCATCCCGGAAGGGCGGCATCGAGGGAGTTGCGCTGCGAGCCCCGTCGCTTTAGCTGGGGGCATGGCTTCATCCGCCTGGCCTGACCCGAACATGCTGCGTTTCGCTCCGCATGGTGCGCAACGTCTCCGATCGGCGATGACGAACGCTGGGCTGCACGGCCTCGAGACTGCGTTTGCCGGCCTGCCGCCGGACCGTGCCGGCATCAGGCTGCGCGGGATCGCTGCCCTGCGACCCCTCCTGTCGGTGGATGGGCCGGTCGGCGCCGTGGCGGCCACGATCCTGGGTCACGCGGCCCGTCCGGTCCGCGCGATCCTGTTCGACAAGTCACCGGCCGCCAACTGGACGCTCGCCTGGCACCAGGACCGCACCATCGCGGTGCGGGAGCGCATCGAGGTCGATGGCTTCGGGCCGTGGACGGTCAAGGACGGCCTGCTGCACGTCGCCCCGCCCTTCACAGTGCGTGACGCTGCGCGTCCATCTCGACCCGGTGCCGATGGCCAATGCGCCGCTGCTGGTGGCGCCGGGATCGCACCGCCTCGGCCGGATCGCAGAGGTGGAGGTGGCGGACGCCGTCCGGCGCTGCGGCATGGCCGCCTGCGTCGCCGAGGCCGGCGACATCTGGCTCTACGCGACGCCGATCCTGCACGCCTCGGAGGCGGCCCGGCAGCCGGCCCGCCGCCGGGTGCTGCAGGTGGATTTCGCGGCCGGCGATCTGCCGGGCGGGCTGGACTGGGCGGGGCTGTGACATCGAAGCGAGGGCAGGCGAATGACCCAGGAACCCGGACGGATCGTCGTCCTCAACGGCGCGCCGCGCTCCGGCAAGTCGAGCATCGTCGCGGTGATCCAGGAGTGGGATGACGGCCCCTGGATGAACCTGGGCGTCGACGTCCATGTCCGGCATGTGACGTCGCCGCGCTACCGGCCCGGGATCGGCCTGCGGCCCGGCGGCGAGCGGCCGGAGCTCGAGGCCTGGGTGCCGCTGCTCTACGCCGCCCTCTACGACTCGATCGCCGCGCATAGTCGGCTCGGGTTGAACGTGGTGGCCGATCTCGGCCATCACGATGCCCATTCGGTGCCGCTCGGCATCCTGCCCGACTGCGCCCGCCGGCTGGCCGGCCTGCCGGCGCTGCTGGTCGGGGTGCGCTGCCCGGTCGAGGAGGTCATGCGCCGCCGCCGGGCCGGGCAGGCGGGGCGGGAGGGCGAATACGCCGTCGCCGCGGCCGATGAGCCGGTGCCGGAGGCGGTGCTGCGCTGGCAGCGCGAGGTGCATCTGCCCGGGATCTACGACCTCGAGCTCGACACCTCGGTGCTGAGCCCGCAGGACTGCGCCGCCGCGATCCGCCGGCGCCTCGACGACCCGACGCCGCCCCTTGCCTTCCGCCAGTTGGCAGAGCAGGCCTGAGACCGGGCCGCTCAGCCCACCCGCAGCGTCGCCCAATCGGCAACGGAGGGGGCGCCGCCGGTGTAGTGCAGGGTGGTGACGTCGCCGAACTCGTAGATCACCGCCGTCAGCGTGCAGCCCTTGTCCGGCGACGCGGCCGGGTCGGGCACGATCGAGACCGGCGACGCCGGATCGTCGCGCGAGGCCAGGACGGCCTTCACCGCCGCCAGGTCTGCCGGCGCCGCGGGATCGGCCAGGCGCCGCTCCAGCGCGGCGCAGCGCAGGCCCGAATCGGTGCGCCAATCGTCGCCGATGCCGCCGGCGGCGAAGTCCCGGCTGGCCAGGGGGTGGTTTGTGTGCCACAGCCGGTCGGCGCCGGGCCGGTGCTCGGCCTTGGCTCCGGCCGAGCATTCCAGCATGGCGACGCCGTGCCGGTCGCCGAGCACGTAGTTCTGGCCCGAGGCATGGTCGACCGTGGTCAGGAAGCGCGTCGCCGCCGTCCGGTCCGGCTGGGCCAGCGCGCCGCGGACGACGAAGGCGACCGGCAGCCCGGTGCGGCTGTGGCTCAGCTGGATCAGGGTGTTGACGCACAGGCCGAAGCCGCGGGCGGTCACGCCCATCAGCCCGATCATGCCGGCGCAGGTGAAGATCAAGGCCGGACCGCCCTTCGCGTCGGCGACGCGCAGCACCGCCTGGAGCCCCTCGCGCCATTGCGGCAGGTCCAGCGTCTGCGCCACCCGGGCTGGCTGGCCGTCGCGCGGCGCCAGGGCCAGGCTGCTGCAATGCGCCGGCCATTCGGCGCCGCCATACCACCATTCCTCGTCCAGCAGCTGCAGGGCGAAGATGATCTCTTCCGGCTGGCCGGCGCCTTCGGCGATGCCCCGGATCTCCGCCTCCAGCTCCGGCGTCCAGCGGGCGATCGCCGATCCGAAATCGGTGTCGGCCAGGAAGCGGTCGAGGAAGGTGCGAACTCCACCGCCGGTCCGGTGCTCGACCCGGCGGCTCCAGCGCTCGACCATCTCGGCGATCTGCGGCCGCAGCGCCGCGCCATGCGCCCGGCCGCGCTCATGGGGCGAACCGGCGATATCGACGATCGGCATGGTATCGGTCCGCATCCGCCACTCCTCTGCTTTTTGATTTCATGAAAAGCATAACAAGGAAGCGCGGCCGGATGCAGGCGTCAAGGGGAGAGAGGCCGACGCCGCGATGCTTAAATTCGCGTTTCGGCGGGTGCATGATGGCCCCGCGCCGGAACCGCCGCCGACGCCAGACGTTGGCGGGAACGGGGAGCAGCCCAACTTCCGACCCGGACGCGTGCCGGGCTGTCCTGCAACAGGCCGAAGGCCGATCGGACCCGGAGACGTCACCATGCCCCAGAAGCTCTGCGACATCTGCAAGGAGCGGCCCGCCACCGTGCGGGTCACGGTGCTGCAGAACGGCCAGCGCCGGCAGCTCGATGTCTGCGACTATCACTACCAGCAGCTCGCCCGCCACCAGCGCCCTGTCTCGCCGCTGGAGGCACTGGTCCGCGGCTCAGGGCTGGAGGATTTCTTCGGCCAGACCGTGCCCGCCGGCGGGACGCCGCGGCGCGGCCCGCCCGGCCCCGAACAGGCGGCCCTGAACCTGCAGAGCCATTTCAGCGAGCAGTCGAAGGAGCTGCTGCAGCGCGCCGCCGCACGCGCGATCCAGTTCGGCAAGCGCGAGGTCGACACCGAGCACCTGCTGTACGAGCTGGCGGAAAGCGAGGTGATCCAGGCGATCCTGCGGCGCTTCAAGATCTCGCCGGAGGAGCTGCGCGCCTATATCGACCAGAACGCCATGCGCGGCACCGAGCAGGCCGGGCCGCGCACCGAGATCGGCGTGTCGCCGCGGATGAAGGCGGCGCTGGACCAGGCCTTCCTGATCTCGCGCCAGCTCGGCCACTCCTATGTCGGGCCGGAGCACATGCTGCTGGGCCTGGCCCAGGTACCGGAGAGCTTCGCCGGCAACCTGCTGCGCAAATACGGGCTGACGCCGCAGGCGCTGCGGCAGCAGACCGTGCGCACCGTCGGCACTGGCGCCGAGGAGGGGCGGGTCGAGGGGCCGTCCAACACGCCGCAGCTCGACAAGTACAGCCGCGACCTGACCGCCCTGGCGCGCGAAGGCAAGCTGGACCCCGTGATCGGCCGGTCGAAGGAGGTCGAGACCACGATCGAGATCCTGGCCCGGCGCAAGAAGAACAACCCGGTGCTGATCGGCGAGCCCGGCGTCGGCAAGACCGCGATCGTCGAGGGGCTGGCGCAGCGCATCGTCAACAACGAGGTGCCGGACACGCTGCGCGACAAGCGGCTGGTCGAGCTCAGCGTCAACAGCCTGGTCGCCGGCTCCAAGTTCCGCGGCGAGTTCGAGGAACGCGTCAAGCAGGTGATGGACGAGATCGCCGAGCACCGCGACGAGCTGCTGCTGTTCATCGACGAGGTCCACACCATCGTCGGCGCCGGCCAAGGCGGCGGCGAGGGCGGGCTGGACGTCGCAAATGTGTTCAAGCCGGCGATGGCGCGCGGCGAGCTGAACCTGATCGGCGCCACCACGCTGAACGAGTACCAGAAGCACATCGAGAAGGACGCGGCGCTGGAGCGGCGCTTTCAGCCGGTCTTCGTCGCCGAGCCGACGGTGGAGCAGACGGTCAACATCCTGCGCGGCCTGCGCGACCGGCTGGAGGGCCACCACAAGGTGACGATCCAGGACCAGGCCTTCGTCGCCGCGGCGGAGCTGTCGGACCGCTACATCTCCGGCCGCTTCCTGCCGGACAAGGCGATCGACCTGATCGACCAGGCAGCCGCCCGGGTGCATCTGTCGATCACCTCGCGCCCGGCCGACATCCAGGAGCTGGAATCGGAGGTGGCGCAGCTGAAGCGCGAGCACGCCTATGCCAATTCACGCAAGCGCTTCGACCGCGCCAAGGCGTTCGAGGAGCAGGTCGCCGAGAAAGAGAAGACGCTGACCGAGCTGACCGACGAGTGGAAGCACCGCATCGGGTCCAGCACCGCCGAGGTCACGGTCGAGCACATCGCCGAGATCGTGTCGAAGCTGACCGGCATCCCGGTCACCGAGCTGACGGCCGAGGAGAAGGCCAAGCTGCTGCAGATGGAGGAGCGGCTGCACCGCCGCGTGATCGGGCAGGAGGAGGCGATCCAGGCGGTCAGCGACGCCGTCCGCCTGTCCCGCGCCGGGCTGCAGCACGGCCACCGGCCGATCGCCAACTTCCTGTTCCTGGGCCCGACCGGTGTCGGCAAGACCGAGCTGGCCAAAGCCCTGGCCGAGGTGGTGTTCGGCGACGAGGACGCCATCATCCGCGTCGACATGAGCGAGTATATGGAGCGCCACGCCGTGTCCCGGCTGATCGGCGCCCCGCCGGGCTATGTCGGCTATGACGAGGGCGGCCAGCTGACCGAGCGGGTGCGCCGCCGGCCCTACAGCGTGATCCTGCTGGACGAGATCGAGAAGGCCCACCCCGACGTCTACAACGTGCTGCTGCAGGTGTTCGACGACGGCCGCCTGACCGACGGCAAGGGCCGGGTGGTCGATTTCAGCAACGCGCTGATCATCGCCACCTCGAACCTCGCCTCCGACATCATCATGGGGCGGCAGAGCCGGATCGGCTTCAACTCCACCTCGAACGGCGTCAAGGGCGACGTCATGGGCGTGCTGCGCCAGCACTTCCGGCCGGAGTTCCTGAACCGGATCGACGAGATCATCATCTTCCACGCGCTGACCGACGACCAGATCAAGCAGATCGTCCGGCTGCAGCTGGACGGCGTGATCAATACGGCGCGCGGGCAGGACATCGATCTGGTGGCTGACGAGTCGCTGGTCGACCACCTGGCCGCAGAAGGCTACCAGCCGGAATACGGCGCCCGCGAGCTGCGGCGCCAGATCCGGCAGCTGGTGGAGACCCGGCTGGCCAAGGGCTTGCTGAAGGGCGAGGTGAGGGAGGGCGACCGCGTCGTCTTCCGCTACGACAAGGGCGAGGTGACCTACAAGGTCGAGGCCAAGCCGCCGGCCAAACCCGCGAAGCCGGCCAAGGCGAAGGCCGCCAAGCCGGCCCGGGCCGCCGCCAGGAGCGGCAACGGCAAGGCGGCCCCGGCGAAGCGCGCCGCGCCGGCCAAGGGCAAGGCGGCCGGGACCGGCAAGGGCAGGGGGGCGGCCAAGAACGGCCCGTCGCCGCGCACCCGGGGCTGATCTCCGGGCATCTGCCCGTCTTTTGAGCAGGCGCGGGCCCGGCAACGGGGCGAGCCCGCGCCTGACTCAACCGACGCATGCGTGCGGCCGGCCCTCGATCGCAACTTCGCTCTGGCACTCGGCGGCCCACCCGCCGATAACAGCGGCTCGATTTGGTCCGAGGGTTGGATACATGATCGCGCGCGTCATCGCCGTGGAGCCATTCGACATCGTCGTGTTCGGCGCGACGGGAGACCTGTCCCAGCGGAAGCTGCTGCCGGCGCTGTATGAGCGCGACAAGGCCGGGCAGGTGCCGCCGGAGGCCAGGATCATCGGCACGTCCCGCCGGCCGCTGTCCGATGGAGAGTTCCGGGACTTCGCCCGCAAGGCGATCCTGGAGCATGTGCCGTCGGCGGAGCAGAGCGGCACGGTGCTGGACGATTTCCTGGCCCGCCTGTCCTACGTTCCGGTCGACGCCGCGGCCAACAAGGGCTGGGAAGGCCTGGGCGAGGCGCTGGGCACGAATGCCGACCGCATCCGCATCTTCTACCTCGCCACCTCGCCCGACCTGTTCGGGGAGATCTGCGGCCAGCTGGGCCAGCACGGCCTGGTGACCGAGCGGTCGCGGGTCGTCGTCGAGAAGCCGGTCGGCAAGGACCTGGACTCCGCCCGGGCGCTGAACGACGCCATCGGCAAGGTCTTCCCCGAGGAATCGACCTACCGGATCGACCACTATCTCGGCAAGGAGACGGTGCAGAACCTGATGGCGCTGCGCTTCGCCAACGCCCTGTTCGAGCCGCTGTGGAACTCCTCGCACATCGACCATGTCCAGATCACCGTGGCCGAGAGCCTCGGGGTCGAGGGCCGCGCCGGCTACTATGACGGCGCCGGCGCGCTGCGCGACATGGTGCAGAACCACATGCTGCAGCTGCTCTGCCTCGTGGCGATGGAGCCGCCGACCTCGATGGACGCGGATGCGCTGCGCGACGAGAAGCTGAAGGTGCTGAAGGCGCTGAAGCCGATCGCGGACGGCACGGTGAACAACATCACCGTGCGCGGCCAGTACCGCGCCGGCGCCTCGGCCGGCGGCGCGGTGCCGGGCTATCTCGACGAGCTCGGCGACCCGGGCAGCCACACCGAGACCTTCGTCGCGCTGAAGGCGCAGATCGAGAACTGGCGCTGGGCCAATGTCCCGTTCTACCTGCGCACCGGCAAGCGGCTGGCGGCGCGGATGTCGGAGATCGTCGTCACCTTCCGCGCCATCCCGCATTCGGTGTTCGACGGCTCGGCCGGCACCATCTCGCAAAACCACCTCGTCATCCGGCTGCAGCCGGATGAGGGCGTGAAGTTGTGGCTGATGATCAAGGATCCGGGCCCGGGCGGCATGCGCCTGCAGCACGTGCCGCTGGACATGAGCTTCGCCGAGGCCTTCAACGTCCGCAACCCGGACGCCTATGAGCGGCTGGTGATGGACGTGGTCCGCGGCAACCAGAG
The DNA here is from genome assembly GCF_038440215.1 of Inquilinus sp. OTU3971. Lineage (NCBI taxonomy): Bacteria > Pseudomonadati > Pseudomonadota > Alphaproteobacteria > Rhodospirillales > Rhodospirillaceae > Inquilinus > Inquilinus sp. OTU3971. The sequence continues at coordinate 11,380 of NZ_JASATH010000147.1, forward strand.
CCTGTTCATGCGCCGCGACGAGGTCGAGCAGGCCTGGACCTGGGTCGACCCGATCATCGAGGCGTGGCACGCGTCGAAGGAGCCGCCGAAGCCCTACACTGCTGGGACCTGGGGCCCGTCCGCCGCGATCGCCCTGATCGAGCGCGACGGCCGCACCTGGCACGAGGACGAGGACTGAGCCATGCCGATCGCCCGCCACGACTTCCCGACCAATGAAGCGCTGGCGAGCGGTCTCGCCGATCATGTCGCGGCGGCACTGACGGCGCGGCTGGCGCGCTCCGGCCGGGCCGCGCTCGCCGTTTCCGGCGGGCGCACCCCGACCCGGTTCTTCGAGGCGCTGTCGCAGAAGCCGGTCGAATGGGCGCGGGTCGACGTCACTTTGGTCGACGAGCGCTGGGTGGGCGAGGACTCCGACCGTTCCAACGCCGCGCTGGTCCGGCAGCATCTGCTGCAGGGCCCGGCCGCGGCGGCGAGCTTCATGCCGCTGCATGTCGACACGCCGACGCCCGAGGACGGGATGGCGCAGGTCACGGCGCGGATCGCCGCCCTGCCGCAGCCCTTCGCCGCGGTGGTGCTGGGCATGGGCGATGACGGCCACACCGCCTCCTTCTTCCCCGGCGGCGACCGGCTGGCACAGGCGCTGGACCCGGCCGCCGGGCAGCTGCTGGAGACCATGCGGGCGCCGGCGGCCGGCGAGCCGCGCATCACACTGACGCTGCCGGTCTTGCTCGCGGCGGACACTCTGTGTCTTCATATCGAAGGGGCGGGCAAGCAGCGCGTCCTGGAGGCGGCCCTGGTGTGTGGCCCGGCCGAGGCGATGCCGATCCGTGCCGTGCTGACCCGGTCCGAGCGGCCGGTCGAGATCTTCTGGTGCCCGTAGAGGCACCGCCGGAAGGCTAAGAAAAAACTTCAACATAGTGTGCTAACGTATTGATCATGCCGCATGATCGGGTCGGAGGGTGCTGTCTGGCCTGGTCGGCGGCGAGACAGTGACCAAGGAGCCAGCCCGATGGTGCAAGCCCGCATAGCCGAGGTGACCGAGCGGATCGCGCGGCGCAGCCACGACGCCCGGTCCGCCTATCTCGACCGCATCGCGCACGCGGCCGAGGCCGGCCCGGCCCGCCGGCGCCTGGGCTGCGCCAACTTCGCCCATGGCTTCGCCGCCTGCGGCATCGACAAGGGCGCGCTGCGCGAGGGCGAGGGGCCGAACCTGGCCATCGTCACCTCCTACAACGACATGCTGTCGGCGCATCAGCCCTTCGAGCGCTACCCGGACCTGATCCGGCAGGCGGCGCGGGCGGTCGGCGGCACCGCCCAGGTCGCCGGCGGCGTGCCGGCGATGTGCGACGGCGTCACCCAGGGCGAGGCGGGGATGGAGCTGTCGCTGTTCTCGCGCGACGTCATCGCCCTGTCGACCGCGGTCGCCCTGTCGCACCAGATGTTCGACGCCGCCGTGTTCCTCGGCGTCTGCGACAAGATCGTGCCGGGGCTGGTGATCGGGGCCCTGTCCTTCGGCCATCTGCCGGCGGTGTTCATCCCGGCCGGGCCGATGACCTCCGGCCTGGCGAATGATGACAAGGCCAAGGCCCGCCAGCTCTACGCCGAAGGCAAGGTCGGGCGCGACGCCCTCTTGGAGGCCGAGGCCAAATCCTATCACGGGCCGGGCACCTGCACCTTCTACGGCACCGCCAACACCAACCAGATGCTGATGGAGATCATGGGCCTGCATTTGCCGGGCTCGTCCTTCGTCAACCCGAACACGCCGCTGCGCGATGCCCTGACCATCGAGGCGGCGAAGCGGGCGCTGGCGATCACGGCCCTGGGCAACGAGTTCATGCCGGTCGGCCGGCTGATGGACGAGCGCGCGGTGGTCAACGGCGTGGTCGGGCTGCATGCCACCGGCGGGTCGACCAACCACACCATGCATCTGGTCGCCATGGCCGCGGCGGCGGGCATCACCCTGACCTGGGACGATTTCTCCGACCTGGCCGAGGTCACGCCGCTGCTGTGCCGCGTCTATCCGAACGGCAAGGCCGACGTGAACCATTTCCACGCCGCCGGCGGCACCGGTTTCCTGATCCGTGAGCTGATCGGCGCCGGCCTGCTGCACGACGACGTCGCCACCATCTGGGGCGGCGGGCTGGACCGCTACACGGTCGAGCCGGGCCTGGACGACAAGGGCGAGGTGGTGTGGCGCGACGCAGCGACGGCCAGCGGCGACACCGCGGTGCTGCGCGGCGCGGCCGAGCCGTTCCAGACTACGGGCGGCCTGCGCGTGCTGGATGGCGACCTGGGCCGGGCGGTGATCAAGACCTCGGCGGTGGCGCCGGAGCGCCATGTGATCGAGGCACCGGCGAAGATCTTCCATTCGCAGGAGGAGTTGCAGGCGGCGTTCCGCGCCGGGGCGCTGGACCACGACTTCATCGCCGTGGTGCGGTTCCAGGGCCCGAAGGCCAACGGCATGCCGGAGCTGCACAAGCTGATGCCGCCGCTGGGCGCGCTGCAGGACCGCGGCCGCAAGGTGGCGCTGGTCACCGACGGCCGGCTGTCCGGCGCCTCGGGTAAGGTGCCGGCGGCGATCCATGTCACGCCGGAGGCGGCGGTCGGCGGCCCGATCGCCAAGCTGCGCGACGGCGACATCCTGCGCCTCGACGCGGTCACCGGCCGGCTTGAGATCCGCGACATCGACGCTGAGGAATGGGCCGCGCGGGAAGACGCGACGGTCGACCTGGCGCCGTCGCATGTCGGGGTCGGCCGCGAGCTGTTCGCCGCCTTCCGCCACGCCGCCGGCCGCGCCGATGCGGGGGCATCGATCTTCTGATTCCCACCCAAGAGAATCGTCATGGCGAGCCCCGAAGGGGCGTGGCCATCCAGGGCGGCTCGCATCGGCCCCTGGATGGCCACGGCGCTGCGCGCCTCGCCATGACGGGTTTGAGGGACTAGACGATCCCGAGCAGCCGGATCAGGCCGAAGCTGATGGCGCCGAGCACTAGCAGCGACAGCGTCACGGCCGCCGTGACCCGGCCGCCCGCCTTCGCCACGCTGAGCAGGTCGGTGCTGACGCCGAGCGCGGCCATCGACAGCACGGTCAGCCAGGTCGCCGCCGTGGCGGCCGGGGCCAGCACCATCTCCGGCAGCAGCCCGAAGGAGCGCAGCACGGCCAGCAGCAGGAAGCCGTCGATGAACCAGGGCACCAGCTTGTGCCACGGCATCCGGCCCCTGGCGGCGGCGTCCTCGTTGCGGCGGCGCGTCACCAGCGTCAGCACCAGGATCATCGGCCCCAGCATCAGCACGCGCACCAGCTTGACCAGGGTGCCGAGCTGGAGCGCGATCGCCCCGATCGGCGCGGTGGCGGCCAGCACCTGCGGCACGGCGTAGACGGTCAGCCCGGCCAGCACGCCGTACTGCACCTCGCTGATCTGCATCAGCGCCGGCAGGAACGGCAGGCCCAGCACCACCAGCACGCCGAGCACGGCGGTGAAGGCGATCGAGGCCGCCACCTCCTTGCCGTCGGCGCCGATCACCGGAGCCACCGCGGCGATGGCGGAGTTGCCGCAGATCGAGTTGCCGCAGGCGACCAGCACCGCCATGCGGTGGGGCAGGCCGAGCAGGCGGCCCATGCCGTAGCTGGCGGCGATGGCGATCACCACCACGGCAGCGATGCCGACCAGCAGCAGCGGGCCCGCGGCCACGATGGCGCCGACGCTGACCGAGGCGCCGAGCAGGACGACGGCGATCTCCAGCAGCGTCTTGGCGCTGAAGGCGATGCCGGGCGTCCAGCGCTGGCTCGGGCTCCACAGCGTGCGCACCAGGGCGCCGACCAGGATCGCCAGCACCAGTGCCTCCAGCCAGGCATGGCCGAACAGCCCGGCCTCGAGCTGCTCCAGCCCGAGAGCGGCCAGGGTCACCGCACCGCACAGCAGCAGGCCGGGCACCAGCCGGGCGCCCGGGATCGACCCGAGGATCGTCGCCGGGCGGCTGGTCGAGGAGGCGGAGAGGCGGAGCGGATCGGTGATCGCCATGACAGTCTCGATGCAGAACTGTCATGAACATGATCTGCCACGTTCAAGCGATCCAACACATTCATTTTTTGGAATCGATCGATTTTGTCGATCGGTCTGTATTTTGAGGACGCGCCTGGAGGGCGGTGGGAGGCCGGCTTACGATCCTCTTGGGCCAACAGCCGCGGTGATCCCGTGAGAATCTTCGCCATCTCCGGCAGCCTGCGCGCCGGCTCATCCAACACCGCATTGCTGCGGGCCATGGCGGCTTTGGCGCCGGCCGGGGTGATGAAGAACGCGCTCGACTGGGTGGTGGCCACCGGCGAGTTCGTCGACAAGCCGGTGGCGCTGATCAACGCCTCGCCGCGGGCGCATCACGCCCAGGATGCCCTGACCGAGACGCTGGTGGTGATGACGGCGCGGACGGTGCCCGAGGCCTCGATCGCCGTGCCGCTGCTCGGCCGCAAGCTGCCGGAGGGCGGCATCCTGGCCGATGCCGAGATCGCCGGCATCCTGCGCGGCGCGATCGAGGCCTTCGTTCGGGCGGTCGAGGCCTTTGCGTAGGTTGGGTTCGCGGTAGCGAACCCAACAGTCAGGCCGTCTGCTCCTTGGTCTTCAGGAAGCGCAGCGCCGGGTTCTCCTTGGTCACGGTGTCGAGGTGCCAGGCACTGCGGGCCAGAAAGACCGGGGCGCCGTCATGGTCTTCGGCCATGGCGCTGCGCAGCCCGTCCTGGAACGACTTCAGCGCGATCGCGTCGTCCGACTCGACCCAGCGCGCGGTGTAGTAGGGCGCCGGCTCGAAATGCACCGGGATGCCGTATTCCGTGCGGATGCGGTCGGCCAGCACCTCGAACTGCAGCGCGCCGACCACGCCGACGATCCAGTTGGCGTCGAGCAGCGGCTTGAACACCCGGGCCGCGCCTTCCTCGGCCAGCTGCTCCAGCGCCCGGCCGAGATGCTTGGCCCTCATCGGGTCGTCCGGCCGCACCCGCTGCAGCAGCTCCGGCGCGAAGCTGGGGATGCCGGTGAAGCGCAGGTCCTCGCCCTCGGTCAGCGCGTCGCCGATGCGCAGATTGCCGTGGTTGGGGATGCCGACGATGTCGCCGGCCCAGGCCTCCTCGGCCAGCTCGCGGTCCTGGGCCAGGAACAGCACCGGGTTGTGCATGTTCATCAGCTTGCCGGAGCGGACATGCTTCAGCTTCATGCCGCGCTTGAAATGGCCGGAGGCGAGGCGGACGAAGGCGATGCGGTCGCGGTGCTTCGGATCCATGTTGGCCTGGATTTTGAACACGAAGGCCGAGACGTCGCTCTCGGTCGGGTCCACCGTCCGGCCCGCCGTCGGCTGCGGCCGGGGCGAGGGGGCCAGGGCGCCGATGCCGTCGAGCAGCTCGCGCACGCCGAAATTGTTGACCGCGGAGCCGAAGAACACCGGCGTCAGATGACCCTCGCGGAACATCTCCAGGTCGAAGTCCGGGCACAGGCCGCGCGCCATCTCGACCTGCTCGCGCAGGGTGGCGACCGCGTCGGCCGGCAGCAGCGCGTCCAGCTTCGGGTCGTCCAGGCCGGTGCAGGTCTCGCCGAGCTCAGGCAGGGCCCCCTTGGCCCCCTTGGCCATCAGCACCAGCCGGTCGTGGAACAGGTCGTAGCAGCCCAGGAAGCCGCGGCCGCTGCCGATCGGCCAGGTCGCCGGGGTGACGTGCAGCTGCAGCTCCTGCTCGATCTGATCGAGCAGGTCGAAGGGATCGCGGCTCTCCCGGTCCATCTTGTTGATGAAGGTGGTGATCGGCACGTTCCGCATGCGGCAGACCTCGAACAGCTTCCGGGTCTGCTCCTCGATGCCCTTGGCCGCGTCGATCACCATCACCGCGCTGTCGACCGCCGTCAGGGTCCGGTAGGTGTCCTCCGAGAAGTCCTCGTGGCCCGGCGTGTCCAAGAGGTTGAAGGTGTGGCCGTCATAGTCATAGGTCATCACCGAGGCGGTGACGGAGATGCCGCGCTCGCGCTCCACCTTCATCCAGTCCGACCGGGCGCGGCGCTGCTCGCCGCGGGCCTTGACCGCGCCGGCCATCTGGATGGCGCCGCCGAACAGCAGCAGCTTCTCGGTCAGCGTGGTCTTGCCGGCGTCCGGGTGGGCGATGATCGCGAAGGTGCGGCGGCGGTCGATGGGATCGATGTTCGAAGGCATGGCGGGGTCAGTCATACAATGCAAAAGCAGGCCGCGCGATGGCGGCCTGCATGGACGGGCGAATGGAAGGGCCCCGGCCGCTACATCAGCCCGTCCCGCCGCAGCAGCGCATCCGGGTCCGGCTCGCGGCCGCGGAAGCGCTTGTACAGCTCCATCGGGTGCTCGGTGCCGCCGCGCTCCAGGACGTTCTCCTTGAAGCTGCGCGCGGTCTCCGGGTCGAACAGGCCCTTCTCGCGGAACAGCTCGAAGGCGTCGGCGTCCAGCACCTCGGCCCATTTGTAGCTGTAGTAGCCGGCGGAGTAGCCGCCGCCGAAGATGTGGCTGAAGCCGGAGGAGGTGTTGGCCTCCGGGATCGGCGGCAGCACCTGGGCTCGGGCGGTGGCGCTGCGCTCGAACTCCGGCACTGAGCCGATCGTGGTCGGGTCGCCGTCGTGCCAGGCCATGTCGAGCATGGCGAAGGCGGTCTGGCGCAGCGACTGCCAGCCGGCCATGAAGCGGGCGCTGTCGCGGATCTTCTGCACCAGCTCCGCCGGTAGCTTCTCGCCGGTCCGGTAGTGCCTGGCGAACAGGTCGAGCCCGTCCTTCTCCTGCACCCAGTTCTCGAAGATCTGCGACGGCAGCTCGACGAAGTCCCAATACACGTTGGTGCCGCCGAGCGAGCGGTAGGTGCAGCGCGACAGCAGGCCGTGCAGGGCGTGGCCCATCTCGTGGAAGAAGGTCCGCACCTCGTCATAGGACAAGAGCGACGGCCGGTCCGCCGTCGGCTTGGTGAAGTTGCAGACGATGGCGACATGCGGCCGCTTGATGCCATCGCGATACAGGCCCTGGTCGCGATAGGTGGTCATCCAGGCGCCGTTGCGCTTCGAGGCGCGCGGGAAGAAGTCGGCGTAGAACAGGCCGACATAGCGGTCCTCGGCCTTGTCATAGACCTCGTAGGCCTTCACGTCCGGATGCCAGACCGGATAGGCGTCGGACGGGCGGAACACCAAGCCGTACAGCCGCCGGCAGTGCTCGAACACGCCGTCGATCACTTGGCTCAGCGGGAAATAGGGCCGCAGCGCTTCCTCGTCGAAGTCGAAGCGGTGCTGCTTCAGCTTCTCGGAATAATAGCCGACGTCCCAGGGCTGCAGCGGCTCCGGGCCGCCGAGCGACTTGGCATGGGCCTGGATGTCGGCGAGGTCGCGCTCCGCCGCCGGCTTCGAGGCGGCCAGCAGCCGGTCGAGGAAGGCGTGCACGGAGGCCGGCGTCTCCGCCATCCGCTTCTCCAGCACGAAGGCGGCATGGGTCGGATAGCCCAGCAGCTTGGCGCGCTGGAAGCGCAAAGCCGCGATCTCCTTGACCAGCGGCTGGTTGTCGAACTCGCCGCCGAAGGCGCGGGCGTTGAAGGCGCGCCACAGCTGCTCGCGCAGCTCGCGGCGGTCGGCATAGGTCATGAACGGGACGTAGCTCGGCGCGTCGAGCGTGATCAGCCAGGCCTCGGCCCGGCCGCGCTCCTCCGCCGCCAGCTTCGCCGCCTTGACCGCGCCCTCCGGCAGGCCGGCCAGATCGGCCTCGTCCTCGATCCACAGCGTGAAGGCGTTGGTCGCCTTCAGCACATTGTGCTGGAAGTCTGGGGTCAGCTTGGCCAGCCGCTCGTCTATCGACCGCAGCTCGCCCTTCTCATTGTCCGACAGCAGGGCGCCGTTGCGGACAAAGCCTGTATAGGTGTCGTCCAGCAGCCGCGCCTTCTCGCCGGACAGGCCCAGGCCCTCCCGCTTGTCCCACACCGCCTTGACCCGGGCGAAGACGCGCGGGTCGAGCGAGACGTCGGAGGAGAAGTTGGCGCTCCTGGCGCCGAAATCGGCGGCCAGCGCCTGCAGCTCGTCCGAGGTCCGGGCCGAAAGCTGGTTGTAGAAGACCGAGGAGACGCGGTCGACCTCCTGGCCGGCCTGCTCCAGCGCCACGACGGTGTTCTCGAAATCCGGAGCCGCCGAACTGGCCAGGATCGCCTCGATCCGCCCCTTGGCCTCGGCGATCGCATGGTCCAGCGCCGGCAGGTAGTGCGCAACCTCGACGCGGTCGAACGGCACCGCCTGGTCCTGGAGCGGCGAGGGCGCGATCAGCGGGTTGGCGCCGGTGTCGAGGGTATCGTTGGCTTGCGAGTCCATGCGGCCGGGTGTGTCCAGATGTCGGGGCGGAAGATCGGGCGGTGCAGAGGCAATATAGGGATGGGTCCCCACCTCTGCCAGCGGAACGCCACCCGCGGCCGGCGGCGCCTTAACGGAACAGTCATCTCCGTCGTTTAGACTGCGTTTCTAGTAAAAATATATCCAACGAACGGGGCGATCTTGGTCTCGACATTCCTTCGTCTCCGGCCTGGCGCGGCGCCCTGCCGGCTTGCGGTGGCCGCAGCCTTCGCCCTGGTCGCGGCGGCGTTGGTGGCGCCGGCCCGGGCCGAGCCCATCCGCGGCTCGGAATCGACCTTCGCCTTTCCCATCATCGCCGCCTGGTCCGACGGGTTCCTGCGCGACCGCGCCGATGGCGGCGACTTCGTCAGCAACGATGCCGGGGTGGATTACGAGCCGGTCGGGTCGCTCGGCGGGATCATGCGGCTCGGCCAGCCCGAGATCGACTTCGCCGCCTCGGATGCGCCCCTGTCGCCCGCGGAAACGAGCAAGCGCGGGCTGGCCCAGTTCCCGATCGTCCTCGGCGGCATCGCGCCGGTGGTCAATCTCGACGGCATCGCGCCGGGACGGCTGAAGCTGACGGGCGGCGTCCTCGCCGACATCTATCTCGGCAGGATCGATCGCTGGAATCACTCGGCCATCCTGGAGCTCAACCCGGACCTGGCGCTGCCCGATCTGCAGATCGGCGTGGTCCACCGGTCGGACGGGTCGGGATCAACCCTGACCTGGACCCGGTTCCTGTCCCGCACCAGCCCAGAATGGCGGCAGCAGGTCGGCGCCGACACCCTGGTCGCCTGGCCCCGCGGCGCCGGCGCCAAGGGCAGCTCCGGCATGATCGAGGCCGTGCAGCGGACCAAGGGGGCGATCGGCTATGCCGAATTCGGGCAGGTCCAGCGCAGCGGGCTTGTCTTCGCCCAGGTCCGGAACCATGCCGGCGCCTTCGTGACGCCGGGCCCGGAGGCCTTCGCGGCCACCGCCCGGGCCGTGCGCTGGGATCCCGCACAGGACTTCCATGCCGATCCGGGCGAGGTCGACGCGGCCGGCGCCTATCCGCTCACGGCCGCGACCTTCATCCTGATGCACAAGCGCGACCGGTCCGAAGGGCGCACGCTGCGGACGCTCTACTTCCTGACCTACGCGCTGGACAAGGGATCGAAGGAGGCGGCGGCGCTCGGCTACGTGCCGCTGCCCGAAGATCTGGCCGGGGCGGTCAAGGACTACTGGCGCGCCTCGCTTCCCGGCGGCGCTGGCCTCTAG
>NZ_JASATH010000148.1:0-20884 GCF_038440215.1 Inquilinus sp. OTU3971
TTCGCTGGCCGCCATGAAGGTGCGGGCGCTGCTGCTGGAGCGGCACGGCCGCGCCTTGCCGATCCGCCATTTCTTCGACCATCCCACCCTCGCCGGGCTGGCCGCCAGCCTGGACCTCGGGCCTGCCGAGCAGCGCCTGGACGACATGGACAAGTGGATGAGCGAACTCGAGGACCTGACATGACCGTCGATGCTCAGCAGATCGCCCGCCGTTTCGCCGCGCTGGCGCCGGACCGCCGACGTGCCTTCCTCGACAAGCTGGCCGAGCACGGCGTGGACTTCGCCACGCTGCCGATCGTGCCGGTCGAGCGCGGTGGCGACCTGCCGCTGTCGCACGCCCAGCGTGGGCTGTGGCTGACCTGGCAGTGCGACCCGGCCAGCCCGGCCTACACCATGGCCGGCATCCTGTCCCTGTCCGGCGATCTCGATGCCGCGGCGCTGCAGGGGGCGGCCGGCGATCTCGTCACCCGGCACGAGGCTCTGCGCACCACCTTCGGCTTCGACGCCGAAGGCCGGCCGGTGCAGCGCCTGCATGCCGAGCTGCCGCCGCCCTTCACCATCCGCGACCTGCGCGCGGCAGGGGAGGTGGAGAGCGACACCTTTGCCGAAGCCCTGGCGCGGCAGCCCTTCGATCTCGAATCCGGGCCGCTGCTGCGCTTCGAGCTGCATGGGCTGGGCGACCGCGAGCACCGGCTGGTCCTGGCCCTGCACCACATCGTCGCCGATGGCTGGTCGATCGGGCTGCTCATCCGCGATCTCGCCGCCCTCTATGCCGCCCGGCGCGACGGCAAGCCCGCCGGCCTGCCGCCGCTGGCGCTGCATTATGCCGACTACGCCGCCTGGCAGCGCAGCTGGCTCGAGGCAGGGGAGGAGGCACGGCAGCTCGACGCCTGGAGGGCCGCGCTGGGCGACAGCCACCCGCCGCTCGACCTGCCCTTTGACCGGCCGCGGCCGGCGGAGCGCAGCGACGCTGGGGCGGCGCACCATTCGCGGCTGTCGAGGCCGGTCAGCGACGGGCTGCGCGCCCTGGCCCGCGGCCGCAACGCCTCGACCTTCATGGTCATGCTGGCGCTGTTCAAGCTGCTGCTTGCGCGCAACGGCGGCGGCGACGACATCCGCATCGGCGCGCCCCTGGCCCATCGCGGCCGAGCCGAGACCCACCCGATGATCGGCTACTTCACCAATGTCGCGGTGCTGCGCACGGTCGTCGACCAGCGCCGGGGTTTCGCCGCCCTGCTGGACCAGGTGCGCGAGGGCCTGCTGGCGGCCGAGACCCGGATCGACGTGCCCTTCGACATGGTGGTCGAGGCCCTGGCACCGTCGCGCCAGGCCGGGGTGCATCCGCTGTTCCAGGTGAAATGCACCGAGCAGGCCGACGCGCCGGGCGGCGGTGATTTCGCCGGCCTGGCCATGACGCTGCGCGGCCTCGGCAGCGGCGCCGCGCATTTCGACCTCAGCCTCGACTTCACCGACCGGGCGGAGGGCATCGACATCCTGATCGCCTACACCACCGACGTGTTCGACGCGGCGACGATCGAGCGGCTGGCGGCGGATTTTTCCGCTCTGGCCGAGGCCGTGGTGGCCGCGCCGGAGCGGCGGCTGGCCGATCTTGCATCCGCTGCGGCGCCGGCCACTGCTTTCGGGCCGGTGAGCAGCGAGCCACCGGCGGATCTGGTGGCGGCCTGGCGCGTACAGGCGGTGGCGCGACCTGAGGCGGTTGCCATTCGGCACGAGGACCGGTCCTACACCCGGGCGCAGCTCGACCGGGCGTCCGACCGGTTGGCCCGGCGGCTGGTGGCCCATGGCGTCCGGCCCGAGGACCGGGTGGCGCTGCAGATGGGGCGCACGCCGGAATGGGTGCTGGGCATCCTCGGCGTGCTCAAGGCCGGCGCGGCCTATCTGCCGCTCGACCCCGCAGCACCGGCCGAGCGGCGGGCCGAGCTGGTGGCCGACAGCGGTGCCCGCTGGCTGGTGGTCGATGCCGAGACGCCGGAAAGCTTCGGCTGCGAGGTCCTGCGCCTGTCGCTTGACGACAAGGCCGATAAAACCTCGACCCCGCTGCCCGAGGCGGCACCGGATCAGGCCGGCTGCCTGATATACACCTCGGGGTCGACCGGCAAGCCCAAGGGCGTGGTCGTCACCCGCAGCGGCATCGCCGACTACGCCCGCGGCGTGCTGCAGGCCCTCGCCCTGCCGGACGGCGCGCGGATGGCGATGGTCTCGACCGTCGCCGCCGATCTCGGCAACACCGTGCTGTACGGCGCGCTCTACAGTGGCGGAGAGCTGCACCTGATCGACCCGGCCCGCGCCTTCGACCCCGACCGTTTCGCCGAATACATGTCGGCGCAGCGCATCGAGGTGCTGAAGATCGTGCCGAGCCATCTGCAGGCGCTGCTGCAGGCGCGCCGGCCGCAGGATGCGCTGCCGGCCCACACGCTGGTGCTGGGCGGCGAGGCCACCGGCTGGCCGCTGCTGGAGCGGATCCGCCAGCTGGCGCCCGGCTGCCGGGTGGTCAACCATTACGGCCCGACCGAGGCCACGGTCGGCGCGCTGTGCCAGCCCGCCGTCGAGGCCCGGCCCGCGGCCGAGGCCTGGCGCGCCGCCGGCACGCTGCCGATCGGCCGGCCGTTGCCGGATGCCGCGGCGCATGTGCTGGACGACCACCTGAACCCGGTGCCGGCCGGGGCGGCGGGCCAGCTCTATCTCGGCGGCCCCGGCGTGGCGCGCGGCTATCTCGGCCGCCCGGACCTGACGGCGGAGCGCTTCGTGCCCGACCCCTTCGGCCCGCCCGGCGCCCGGCTGTACCGCAGCGGCGATCGGGTGCGGCGGCTCAAGGACGGCAGTCTCGAATTCCTCGGCCGGGCCGACGACCAGGTGAAGATCCGCGGCTACCGGGTCGAGCCGGGCGAGGTGGCGACGGCGCTGCGTAGCCTCGACGGCGTCGGCGACGCCGCGGTGGTGGCGCTGCCGGCGGAGGATGGCCGGCTGCAGCTCGTCGCCTATGTCGCGGCGCCGGCCGGCACGGATCTGGAGGCGGTGAAGGGCAAGCTCGCGGCGCGCCTGCCGGACTACATGGTTCCAACCGTCTGGGTGCGGCTGGACGCCCTGCCGGTCACGGCCAATGGCAAGCTCGACCGCAAGGCGCTGCCGGCGCCCGAGGCGGCGAAACCGGCCGGCGAGCCACCGCGCGGTGAGACCGAACAGGCGCTGGCCGCCCTCTGGTCCGCCCTGCTGGGCACCGACGCGATCGGCCGCGACGACAACTTCTTCGCCCTCGGTGGAGATTCGATCCTCAGCCTCAAGCTGCTGGCCCGGATCCGCAAGCAGGGCCTGGCCGGGGGCAAGTCCCTGTCTCTGGCCGACATCCTCAATGCCCACAGCCTGGCCGAGCTCGCGGCGCGGATCGCGCCGGCGTCGCCGAAGGGGCCGGAGGTGGTACATCTGCGGCGCGGCGGCGACAGCGTGCCGCTCTACTGCCTGCCCGGGCTGATCGTGAACTCGACCGAGTTCGCCTCGATGGTCGCGGCGCTGGGCGGCGACCGACCGGTCACCGGCTTCGTCAGCCACGTCTACACCGAGCAGCGCTGGCGCGGCTACGACATGGCGGCGCTGGCCGAGGAGTTCGCCGCCCATATCGAGCGCACCGCCGGCGGGCGTTGCGCCCTGCTCGGCTGGTCCTCCGGCGGCGACCTGGCCTTCGAGACCGCGCATCGCCTGAAGGGGCGCGTGGCTGTCGAGTTCCTGGGCCTGGTCGATGTCTTCGAGAACGTCGATGTCCGCACCGAGCGGCCGCCGGCCGCAGGGGAGCGGCAGCGGGCCGCTTCCCTGCTGGAGCAGTGGCTCGGCCGCTCGGCCATGGCGGCGCAATGGCGATCGCTGTTCGGTCTGATAGACGAGAGCGAAAAGGCGGCGCTGGACGAGTATGTCCTGGCTCATGCCGACGGCCTGCCGGTGGACGGGCCCGACCTGACCTCGCGCGAATTCGAGCTGTGGGCGATGCTGGACAAGCGGCTGCGTGCCGCGCGCTACGGCTACCGGCCGCTCGACCTGCCGGTCCATGTCTGGCAGGCGGAGGATTCGTTGGGCCGGCCGGAGCGGCTGCGCGACTGGAGCCTGTTGGCGCCGGTGGCGGCACTGGCCCGGGTGCCGGGCGCCACGCATCTCGACATCATCCACGCCCCGGACTTCCTGTCCGGGGTCCGGGAGGCGCTGCGTCGGGCCGATGCCGTGCCGGCGGTTGCGGCGCAGTAGAGCGGGGTGAAAGGTCCGCCGGTCAGTGGGGGTAGCTGATCGGCGGGCCGCCGGCCGGGTTGGGCAGGACGCCCATCGGGATGCCGTAGATCGCCTGCAGGCGCTCCGGCTGCAGGATCGCATCGGGAGCGCCGCGGGCGATCAGCCGGCCGGAATGCAGCGCCACGATGTCGTCGCAGAACCGCGCCGCCATATTGATGTCGTGCAGCACCACGACGACGCCCAGCCCCTTGCTGCGGCTCAGCCGCTGCACCAGCGCCAGCACATCGACCTGATGGGCGATGTCGAGGGCGGAGATCGGCTCGTCCAGCAGCAGGCAGGCGGCATCCTGGGCCACCAGCATGGCCAGCCAGGCGCGCTGCCGCTCGCCGCCCGACAGGGTCTCGACCAGCCGGTCGGCGAAGGGGGCGGTGTCGGTCAGCGCCATCGCCTCCTCGACCTTGTCCCGGTCGGTCGCGCCGAAGCGGCCGAGCGCGCCGTGCCACGGATAGCGGCCGAGCGCCACCAGCTCGCGCACCAGCAGGCCCGAGGCGGGCGGCGTCTGCTGCGGCAGATAGGCGACCCGGCGGGCGAAGGCGCGGTCGGCCCAGTCCCGCAGCGGCCGCCCCTCGAAGCGGACCGAGCCTGCACTCGGCGGCTGCTGCCGCGCCAGGATCTTCAGCAAGGTCGATTTGCCGGAGCCGTTGTGGCCGATCAGCCCGGTGACCCGGTGCGGCGCCAGCATAAGGTCCAGCGGCTGCAGCAGGGTGCGGTCGGCCACGGCGAAGGCGGCCTGCGACAGCTCGAACATCGCCGGCGCGGCGTCGGTCTCGGCCGCAGGCGCGGGGGCGGTGTGGTTCATGCCGGTCTCGCTTTCACCAGCGGGCAGGTCGAGCACAGCTCAAGGCTGGGGATCAGATAGCGGATGCAGCAGACCCGCCGCAGCCTCTTTTGCTGGCCGTCGCGCTCAACATAGCGCACCGGCTCGAACAGGGGGTTGCCACGCCGGCCGGGCCAGTCGCGGCTGGCCAGCAGGGCGCGGGCCTGGGCCGGGCCGGGGCCGCGCGCCATGCCGGATTCCTCGATCTGGCGCAGCAGGTTCTCGAACAGGTTGCCGACATTGCTCCACAGCACCTTCGCGCTGGCGCGGCTCTGCGCCGCGACCGCCCGGATCAGCGGATCGATATGGCCGTCGACCAGCGCCCCGAAGCGCTCGAACCCGTCGGCCGGGGCGGCCGCGGCGCCGCCATGCGGCAGCCGGAAGGCCGTCGTCTGCCCGTCGGGTGCTGTGATCACCTCGATCTCGTCGAGGTCGGTCGGCAGCCCGTGCTCGAGCAGCAGGCTAGCCGCCATCACCGGCGTCAGCAGCATCCAGAAATGAAACTTCGACCACATCGAAGCCACCGCCCGCGGCTCCGGCTGGTCGTAGCGCCGGGCGAAGCGCTCCAGGATCGGGCCCAGCACGGCGGGATCGAGCAGGTCCGATCCGCGCACGCCCGGGCGCGGATCGTCGGCCAGCACCAGCCGGTCGGCGAAATCGGCCAGCGGGCCGATGAAGATCGGGGCGAGGGCGTCGATCATGGGGTGCCTGCGGGTGTCATGCCGGCCGTCGTCGCTGCATCAGCCAGAGGAAATACGTGCCGCCGACGAAGGTCGCAACCAGCCCGGCCGGCACCTGCCAGGGAACGGCGATGGTCCGGCCCAGCCAGTCGGCCAGCACCATCAGCCCGGCGCCGAGCAGACCGGCCGCCAGGATCTGCGGCGTCGGCCGCCGCAGGCCCAGCATGCGGACCATGTGCGGCGCCATCAACCCGACGAAGCTGAGGGGGCCGACGGTCAGCGTCGCCCCGGCCGTCAGCAGGGCCGCCAGCAGCAGCAGGGCGGCCCTGCTGTGGGTCAGCGAAACGCCGAGCGCCCGGCCGGTCGCGGCGCCGAGCGGCAGGATGGTCAGCCAGCGCCCGGCCAGCGGCAGGATCAGGGCGGCGGCGAGGGCGAGGCCGCAGGTGATCGCCGCGTCGCTGGCAGAGACGCCGTAGGTCGATCCGGACAGCCAGCCCAGCAGCAGCGCCGTGCGCGGATCGCCGCTGAACAGCAGTCCGGCCAGGAAGGCGCCGGCGATGGTGGTCAGCGCGGTGCCGGCCAGCAGCATGTGCTCGGAGGAGTAGGCCGAACGCCGGCCGAGCCAGAGCACCGCCAGCAGCGCCGCCAGGGCACCGAGCCCGGCCACTCCGGTCAGGGCCAGGCGGTCCAGCCCGGGCACGAGAATCGCGGCCAGGATCAGGGCCAAGGCAGCGCCGGAGGAGACGCCGAGCAGCTCCGGGCTGGCCATGGCGTTGCCGGTCAGGCGCTGCAGCACGACGCCGGCCGTCGCCAGCATGAAACCGGCCCCCAGGGCGGCGGCGACGCGCGGCGCCCGCCAGGGCAGCAGCAGGTCGAGCTCGCCGCCCAGGGCCCAGCGCCAGCCCTCCGGCATGCGACCCAGCGCCAGCGCCGCCCAGACGACCAGGCCGAGCAGCAGCAGCGCGCCCGCGACCCAGGGCCAGGGACGCCGGCGGCGGTGATCGGCAGACTCGGCGGGGCGGTCCGGACGGGCCTCGCCTGCCGCCGGCCGCAGCCGGCGCAGCAGCCACAGCAGCAGCGGCGCGCCGAGGAGGGCGGTGACCGCGCCGGTCGGGATCGCTCCGCCGGCATCGACGAACTGCACCAGCTGGTCGGTCAGCGCCAGCAGCCCGGCGGAGACCGCTGGCCCCCACAGCAGCCGGTCGCGGAAACGGCGGGCGCCGGCGAGGCGGGCGATCGCCGGCCCGGTCAGGCCGATGAAGCCGATTGGCCCGACCAGGGCGGCGACCGAGGCGCTGAGCAGCACCGCCGCCGCGATCGCGGCGAGGCGCGCCGCCGCCGGCGACAGGCCGAGGCCGCGGGCGCCGTCCTCGTCGAGGTCGAGCAGCGTCAGCGGCCGCAGCATCAGCGCGCCGGCCAGCGCGGTCAGGGCCAGGCGCGGCGCCAGGGCCAGCGCCACGTCCCAGTTGTTCTGGTTCAGCGATCCGCCCTGCGACACGAACAGGTCGGTCAGGGCCTGGTGGTTGAACAGCACCAGCATCTTGCTGCCGGCATCGAGATAGAAGGTGACGACCAGCCCGGCCAGGATCACGGCGATCGGCGCCAGCTTGTGGCGCCAGCTCAGCAGCAGGATCAGGGCCATCGCCGCAGCGCTGCCGAGCAGGGCCACGGCCTCCTGCCCGACATCGAGCAGCGACGGCGCCGCGAGGGTGGTGGCGATCAGCGCCAGCCGGGCGCCGGCGAAGACGCCCAGCGTCCCGGGCTCGGCCAGCGGGTTGCGCAGCGCCTGCTGGAACAGCACGCCGGCGAGGCCCAGCGCGGCGCCGCCGAGCAGCCCCACGACGAGGCGGGGCAGCAGGCTGTACTGCGCCAGCATCTGGCGCATGTCGGCCGGGTCGGGGGTGGTCAGGGCCTGCTGCCACTCCGCCGCCGGCAGCAGCGCCCGCAGATGGTGCAGGAACAGGGCCAGGGCGGCGGCGATCAGCAGCGCCGCCAGCAGGGCCGGGCGACCGGTTGCCGCCGGCCGGGGCAAAGCGAGGTCAGCCATTCGCGGCCCCGTGCGCCGGCAGGACCCGAGCGAGCTGCTGGGCGAAGCGGGTGGCGGAGAACACGCCGCCATTCGGATAGATCACCGGCATCTCGATCACCCGGCCCTGGCGCACCGCCGGCAGCGCCGCCCAGAGCGGGCTGGCGGCGAGCTGCCGCAGGGCGCGCTCGGTCTCGGCGCCGCGGTCGAAATGGATCAGCCGGGCCTCGGCATTGCCCGCGAGTTGCTCGATGCCGATCGAGACGGTGCCCCAGACGTTGGTCCGCCCGATCCAGGCATTGCGCAGGCCGAGGCGGGACAGGACGTCGCCGATCATGCCGCTGCCGCCGAAGATCGCGGCGTGGCGCCCGTCCTCGTTGAAGCGGACGACATAGACCGGCCGGTCGGTCCAGGGCTCGATCGCGCGGCGTGCCTCGGCCAGGACGGCGTCGGCGCGGTCGGTCCAGGCCCGGGCCTCGGCATCGCGGCCGGTCAGCGCCGCCGCGCGCATCAGCAGGTCCCGGGCATGGTCCAGCGCCGGCTTCCGGGTGGAGAAGGTCGGCAGCCAGGCGACCGGGGCGATGCGTTCGAGGTTGTTCTGGCCGGCCTCGGCCCAGGACGGGGCCAGGATCAGGTCGGGCCGCAGTTGTTGCAGCAGCTCGAGATTGGGCTCCTGCAGCGGCCCCAGATCCGGCACGCCGTCCGGCAGCATTGGCTCGGCCACCAGCCGCTGATAGAGCGGGATATTGCCGACCGCGACGGGGGTGACGCCGAGCGTCAGCAGCGTCTCGGTCAGCAGCAGGTCGAGGCATGCGACCCGGCGTGCCGGCTCTGCAGGACCGGGGGCCTGCGCGCGCGCCCAGGCCGGGCCGGCGAAGGCCAGCCCGATCCCGGCCAGGAGCGCGCGCCGGTCCAGCATCAAAAGATCACCAGCGGTAGCCCAAAGTGGCCGACACAGTGAGAGGCTCGCCGTAGCGGCAGCCGCTGATGTCAGTGCAGGTCATGTACTCCTTGTCGAACAGGTTCTTGGCGTTGACCTGCAGCGTGGTTCCGGTCAGGCGCTCGTCGATCGCGCCGAAATCATAGGCGACCATGGCGTCGACCAGCACCCGGCCCGGCACGTCCTTCTCGGTCTCCTCGTTTCCCGGGATGTTGGTCGAGCTCAGATACTGCAGACCGGCGCCGATCGTCAGGCCGGTGAGGCCGAGTTCGTCCAGCTTGTAATCGGCCCATACAGCGAGGTTGTGATACGGCACCTGGGCGAGGCGCTCGTTCTTGAAGTAGTCGGCCTCGTTCTCGAGGAAGCGGGCGTCGGTGTAAGCATAGGCGGCAACGAGATTGAGCGCGCCGATGCTGGCCCGGGCCTCCAGCTCGAGGCCTTGCGACCGCACCTTGCCATTCTGGATCGAAAAGGTGGTGTCATCCGGATCCGTGGTCAGGACGTGGTCCTGGTCGATCCGGAAGATGGCGCCGCTGATCAGGAAGTTCTCGCCGGGCGGCTGGTAGCGCAGGCCGATCTCGTATTGGTCGGCCTTGGTCGGCTCGAACTGCTCCCCGGTTGCGCTGATGCCGGCGTTCAGCGCGGTGGGCTGGAACGACTGGCTGAAGCTGGCATAGGGCGCTAGGCCGTTGTCGAACAGGTACAGCAGCCCGACGCGGCCGGTGAAGGCGGTGTCCTCGCGGTTCTGCTTCCGGTCAAGGTCGAAAGCATCGAGGAAGGCCTGCGAGCGGTAGTTGGTGTTGTACGAATTGGCCCAGTCGTAGCGGCCGCCGAGCACCAGGATCAGCTTGTCGTAGATCTTCATCTGATCCTGCAGGTAGACGCCGACCTGCGAGCCCGAATTCTTGAAGCCGGTGTTGTTGGTGGTGTTGACGGTCACGTTCGCGTCGTAGACCGGGTCGTAGATGTCAAGCGGACCGACGGAGCCGCCGAAGCGGTTGGTGTCGTAGCTGATGCCGTAGGTGTCGATGCCGGCCAGCAGCGTGTGCTGGACCGGCCCGGTCTCGACCTTCGCCTCCAGCGACGTGTCGGTGGTGAAGCCGGTCGATGTCTCGCGACGGTTGACCACGCCCCGGCTCAGGCTGTCGCCGGTGAGCGTGCCGTAGTTCAGATAGTCCCAGGTCACGTCGGCATGATAGTAGCGCAGGGAATTGCGCAGGATCAGGCTGTCGTTGAACTTGTGCTCGAGCTGGTAGCCGAGCGTGTAGCTCTGGCTGTAGTAGCGGTCATAGCCCTTTTGCCCGATGAACAGGTCACGCGGGATCGTGCCGTGGCGCAGATCGTCGTAGTCCATCGGCGGGGCGAAGCGGGTGTAGATCTCCTGATAGTCGCTCAGGAAGGTGATCGTGGTCGCGTCCGAGGGGCGCAGGGTGAAGGCGGGGGCGATGTACAGCTTGTCGTCGGGGACGTGGTCCACCCAGTTGCCCGAATCGCGCCACAGGCCGGTCAGCCGGTAGGAGAGCATGCCGTTGTCGTCGATCGGGCCGCTGGTGTCGCCCGAGAACTGGGTCCGGCCGTAGCTGCCGTATTCGGCGTTCACTTCATGGAATGTCGTGTCGGTCGGCCGCTTGCTGATGGCGTTGACCACGCCGCCCGGGCTGAGCTGGCCGTAGAGCACGGAGGACGGGCCGCGCAGCACCTCGATACGCTCCAGCCCGTATGGCTCCTGGTTGCCGTCATAGACGTTGGACTGCAGCCGCAGACCGTCGCGCAGCATGCCGGACCCGCCGGCGGCGACATTGAAGCCGCGGATCATGAAGTCGTCGTTCATCCGGCTGTAGGCCGGGGACTGGAAGGTGATGCCGGGGGTGTAGGTCAGTGCCTCCGACAGCGTCTCGGCATTGGTCGCGGTGATCTGGTCCTTGGGGACCACCGAGATCGACTGCGGCGTCTCGATCAGCGGCGTGTTGGTCTTGGTGGCGCTGAGGCCGGTGTTGGCCACGAAGCCCTGCACCGGGGCGGTCGGGTTCTCACCCTGGCCGGTGACGACGATCGGGGCCAGGGCGCCGCCGTCCTGGATCTGCTGGGCCTGCGGCTGGGCCGGAGGCTGAGTTTGCGGCTGCGTCTGCGCCTGCGCGAACGTCACGACCGACCCGCCAGCCGCGACGAGAATGGTTGTCGTTAGCAACATCCGCACGCGATCGCGCGCGCCGTATCCAGCACCCATGCCACCCCATCCTTCTTATTCGGAACCGCGGGCACCGGCGGCCTGCGCCGACCCGTCTTCGAATGCCGGGTGCTCATTATCAAGAATAATAATGACTCGCAATCTCATTTCATGAAGATTTTCGACGATCTCGACGGATCGGGCGCGCCCATGCCGGCCGTCAGGCCTTGCTGAGCCGGTCGAGGATGGTCTGGGCCTGGTCCAGGTGGCGCTTGGTGATCGGCACCAGCTGGGTCGCGATCGCCTTCAGCGCCGGGTTGGCGCCGAAGCTGCTGTAGTCCTGCTGCAGCTTCAGCGCCGCGGTGTGGGCTTCGACCTGGGTCCGCATGTACAGCCGGTCGAAATCCTGCTCGGTGGCGCTGGCCAGGTCCTGCAGCAGCTGGTCGTGCCGGGCGTCGACGCTGGCCGGAAGGGACGTCGCGAGGTCCTGGCCCTTCGCCGCTTCGGCCAGCTGCTCGCCGGCCTTGGTGTGGTCCTCGATCATCATCCGGGCGAAGCTGCGAACCTCGTCGGAGGACGCCTTCTTCAGCGCTGCCTGGGCGGACGAGACCTCGAACAGGTCGCCGATCGCGGTCTGCTGGACGTAGCCGGCGGCGTCGGTCTGTGCCGGCTGCGCGGCGGCGCTCTGCGCCGATGCGGTCGGGACGGTCGCGAGGCAGGCCAGGGCGGCGAAGGCCGCGACCGCCAGGAGGCGTCTCATGGTCGGCTCCGTGCTGAAAGCAGGCGAGCTTGCCTGGTCAACGAGCGGCCCGGATCGCAGGTTCCGACGCCATCGGCACCGGGTCGACGCGGATCTCGGCGATCAGCGGCAGGTGGTCCGAGACGAGCCGGCCCTCCGGATCGACCCAGCTGCGCTGCAGGGCATGACGTGGCCGGCAATACACCCGATCCAGCGTCAGCACGGGGCAGCGGGCCGGATAGGTGCGCTGCGGCGTCCGCCCCGGCAGCATCTCGGCCAGCGACCGCCGGACGGCGCCGTTCCAGGTCCAGTCGTTGAAATCGCCGAGCATGACCGAGGTCGGCGCCGCGCTGTCGGCGATCCGCGCCAGCATCGCCGCCTGGCGCCGCCGCTCGGCGAAGGCGAGACCGAGATGGACCGCGGCGAGGTGGAACGGCCCGCCCGGGGCCGAGACCATGGTCTCGATGGCGCAGCGGGGCTCGCAGCGGGAATGGGTCAGGTCGTGCAGCTGGATGGCGGACAGGGGCCAACGGCTGATCAGGAGATGGCCGTAATGCCCGTCCGGCGCGACGATGGTCCGCGCCGCGGCGGTGTGGGTGCCGAGCGCCGCGGCGAGCCGGGCGAAGGGCGAGTCCGGGCCGGTGCCGCGGCCGCGAGAATCCACCTCCTGCATGGCGACGATGTCGGGCGCGTGCCGCTGCACCAGGGCGATCACCCGGTCCAGGTCGTAGCGGCCGTCCGGGCCGAGGCCGGCATGGATGTTCCAGGTCAGCAGGCGGATCGGCGCGTCCGTCACGACCGGGAACGCCGCCCCCGGCTGACCAGCGCCTGCAGCCCGATCGACAGCGCGATCCAGGCGGCGATGACCGCCAGCAGGACGCCGATCTCCGCCAGCGACGGGTCGCGCAGGATCGACAGGAGGCGGTCGCCCAAAGTCGACAGCACCAGCAGCCCCGGCGCCAGCCCGATCGCCGTGCCCAGGGTGAAGTCCAGGATCGGGATCCGCGCCGCGCCCGCGACCAGATTGACCAGGGTGAAGGGGGCGATCGGGACCAGCCGGATGGTGGCCACGGCGATCACGCCGCGGCGGGCGATGCCGTCCCGGATCCGGTGCAGCCGCGGCCCCATCACGGCACGCAAGGCAGCCTCGCCGGCCAGCAGGCCGACCAGATAGCCGGCGAGTGCGCTGGCCAGCGCGCCGGCCCCGGCATAGGCCAGCCCCGGCCAGGCGCCGTACGCGGCGGCGGTGGCGGCGATCAGCACGGTCACCGGGAACATCACCATGCCGCCCAGCACGAAGGCGGCGACGACCAGCGGCAAGGCCCAGCCGGTACCGGCCAGGCCGTGCAGCGACTGCTGCAGCCGCTCCGGCTGGATCCAGCCGGCGAGGTCGGTGGCGCCCCAGGCCAGCGCCAGCAGCAGGGCGGCGACCACAATCGGGACGATGCGCAGCAGGCCGCGCCAGCGCGCCTTGACCGAGGCAAGGGCGCGGTCGACCAGGCCGGTCGCCGGCAGCGGATGGTGGGGATCGGCCACCGCCGCAATGGTCCAGCCACGCTCCTCCACGACCGCCCGGCCGTCGTCGATCGGCACCAGGCGGCGCCCTCCGGCTCCCATCGTGTCGAGGGCGGCGAGCAGCGAACCGGCCGCGCCGATCCGCCGCTCCATCTCCCCCGGCTCGACCCCGCAATGCTCGCCCAGCAGGCGGGCACGGACCGCCCGGATGGCCCGGCGCTCCGCCGCGGTCATGGCCTCGATGGTCAGGTCGCATTCGCTGTCGACGCCCATCGACCGGTTGCACAGGTTGGCCGAGCCGACCCGCAGCAGGCGGTCGTCGACGATCATCAGCTTGGAATGGACCATGATGTCGGTGGTCGCGCCGTCATGGCCGGCCTGCGGATGCAGCAGCCGGACCCGGTCGGCGACGCCGGCGGCACGGAGGATCTCCACGAAGCGGATGCGGCCCGCCGCCATGGCGCGGTGCTCGACCCAGCTGTGATGGATCCGCGGCGCCATGAGCACCGCCTGCAGCGTCGGCACCTGCCGCATCCGGCGGGCCAGGCGTTCGGCGATGCGGGCGCAGGTCAGGAACTGGTTCTCGATGTAGATCACCTCCTGTGCCGCATCGATCATGTCCTCATACAGGACCTCGATCTCGCGCACCTCGCCTTCGCCGGGATAGAGCGGCAGGGTGCGCGAGATGCCGACGGCGACATCGCCGAAGTCGGCCTCGACCCCTTCGGGCCAGGGGACGGACCGCGCTGCGACGGCGGGCAGTGCCTCATAGCTCGCGCGCTCCCAGCGCCAGCGGGCGAGTTCGGCCAGGGCCCGCGCGGCCGGGCCGTCGACCGCCATCTGCACGTCGTGGAAGGGCGGGTAGGGGACTCCGGCCGGATCGACCCGAGCGGCCGCCGCCGGCCGGTGCTCGGACGTGTCCCAGCGCCGGATCGTCAGGTCGAGCCCGCCGACGAAGGCGACGGCATCGTCGATCACCACGATCTTCTGGTGATGCGAGGAGCCGACCGGGATCTCGTCGTCCAGGCACAGCTCGATCTGCGGCGGCGTGCTCCATTGCAGGGTGAGCAGCGGCAGCGGTTCCCGCTCCAGCGCGTAGAACAGCGAGTAGTTCCACAGCAGCAGCTTGACCGACAGCTCGGGCCGGTCGCGGACCAGGGCGCAGAGGAAGTCGCCCAAAGTCGCCGGCAGCCCGTCCGCCGGCTCGCCCTCCGGCCCGACCAGCGGCGTTCGGCTGTCGATGTCCCAGCCGATCACCAGGATGCGGTGCCTCGCCTGCCGCATCGCCGAGCGCAGCGCCCCGAAATAGGCGGCGGCGTCGACCAGCACCGCGGCGCGGTGCGCGTGCTCGATCCGCCAGACATTCCGCCGCGGCCGCAGCATGGGCGTCTCGGGCGGGCAGTCCTCGTCGATGGCGGCACTCCGAATGACCCTCACGGCATCTCTCGCTTCGTGTCCTGCCCAGTCAACGCGCGAAGGCGGGAAAATGTCGCCGCCGACGGGCTTGCCGCAGAAACGGCGGCGGTCTACGAGAAGCGGCATTGTCGCCTGGAGAAGAGCCGATCCCGCCATGAGCCTGCTGACCGACGGCGCTGCCGCCACCTGGGGCATCGCCGCGCTGGCGACCGGCGGGGTGATCCTGCGGCCCTGGCGCCTGCCCGAGGCGATCTGGGCGGCGATCGGCGCCATGGCGCTGGTCGGGTTCGGCCTGCTGCCGACATCCGATGCGCTGGCGGCAATAGGCAAGGGCGCCGATGTCTACCTGTTCCTGATCGGCATGATGCTGCTGGCCGAGCTGGCGCGCACGGAAGGCCTGTTCGACTGGGCTGCAGCGATCGCGGCGCGCAAGGCCCGTGGATCGGCCAGCCGGCTGTTCGGCCTGACCTATGTCGTCGGCATCGTCGTCACCGTCTTCCTGTCGAACGACGCGACCGCCGTGGTGCTGACGCCCGCGGTCTACGCCGTGGCGCGGGCGGCCGGGGCGGCGCCGCTGCCCTATCTGCTGATCTGCGCCTTCATCGCCAACGCCGCCAGCTTCGTGCTGCCGATCTCCAACCCGGCCAACCTCGTGGTGTTCGGCAGCCAGATGCCGCCACTGCTGACCTGGCTGTCCTGGTTCGCCCTGCCGTCGGCGCTGGCGATCGGCGCCACCTTCGTCGCGCTGCGCCTGACCCAGGCCAAGGCGCTGCGCGCGCCGATCGCGACCGAGGTGACTGTGCCGGCCCTGCCGCCCGGCGGCCACATGGCGGCCTGGGGCCTCGGCATCACCGCCGTGGTGCTGCTGCTGGCCTCCGCCTTCGGGCTCGATCTCGGCCTGCCGACGGCGCTGGCCGGCCTCGCCACCACCGCCGCCGTGCTACTGCACCGCCGGGCGGCGCCTTGGGGGCTGCTGCGCCGCATCTCCTGGGAGGTGCTGCCGCTGGTCGCCGGGCTGTTCGTGCTGGTCGAGGGGCTGGACCGCACCGGCGTGGTCCGTCTCCTCGCCGCGGCGCTGCAGGACGCCGCCGCCCGCTCGGTCGACGGCGCCGCCTGGGGCACCGGCGCGATCGTGGCGGTCGCGACCAACCTGATGAACAACCTGCCGGCCGGGCTGATCGTGCAGTCGACCCTGGCCCAGGCACCGATGCCGCCGCAGCTCGCCGGCGCTGCCTTGATCGCCATCGTTCTCGGCCCGAACCTGTCGGTCACCGGTTCGCTCGCCACCATCCTCTGGCTGGTGGCCCTGCGCCGTGAGGGGCTGGAGGTCGGGGCCTTGCGGTTCCTCCGGCTCGGTCTTGTTGTGATGCCGCCGGCGCTGCTGCTGGCCCTCGCCGGATTTCTCATCCCCTGGTGATCAGGCCAGGCTCCACAGGGCGAGGATCAGCGCCACGACGAAGATGAGTGCGAACAGGAAGGTGATCGCGTAGATCGGCCTCAGGGTCTGCGGCAGCCTCGGATCGGACGTTGCGGGGCCTCGCGCGAGCTCGGTGTCCGCCGGACGCCCGATCGCTTCGCGGCGGCGGGCGTCCCGAATCTCGTCAGCCGCGGGCGGCATGCCGGCGGCCTCGTCATCGGTGCCGAGCGGGGCGGCCGCCGGGTCCTGCACCGGGATCTTGTCCCCGGTCAGACCACGGTCGATGTCGTGCCGCAGCTGTTCTGCTCTCTCTTTCCGGCTGGGCGACGCCATTCGTCCAAGCTCCGAGATGGGCCGTTGCCCAGGCAATGCCCGCAGCCGGCCGTCGGTTCCGACGGGTTGTTGACATGCCGGCCGAACTGGCCCCGGCGCGGCGCTGTTGAGCCTTCAAGACGCATCAAACCGACAGGAGAGTGCGATAAACCGACAGGAGAGTGCGATGAGCGACCCGAGAGAGCATCTGACGCATTGGCTGCGCGACGCCTATGCCATGGAGAGTCAGGCCGTCTCCCTCCTGGAGACTCAGATCGACCGCCTCGAGACCTATCCCCAGGCCAGGGCGAAGGTGCAGGAGCATCTGCGGCAGACCAAGCGGCAGCGGCAGGATGTGGGGGACTGCCTGGCGAAGCTGGGTGCCGACCCGTCCGACCTCAAGGTTCTGGCCCAGAAGACCATCGCGAATCTCCAGGGCCTGTTCCATTCGATGACCGAGGACGAGGTGCTGAAGCATGCGCTCGGCAGCTACTCCTTCGAGCAGTTCGAAGCCGGCAGCTACCGCATGCTCGCCGCCGCCGCCCGCGAGGCCGGCGAACCCGGCATCGCCGAGACCTGCGAGCGTATCCAGGCCGAGGAAGAGGCGATGGGCGACTGGATCTGGCAGCAGATGCCGGCCCTGACCCAAGAGTATCTCAGCCGCTCCGAGGTCGGGGTCACCGCCAAGCGCTGACCCCGGCCGGCCGGGCGCGGCCGATCAGGCCGTCCGCACCCAGACCAGCATCTCGCCCGGATCGCGGTTGTCCCAGGCGTAGTAGGGCACGGCCCTGATCCGGACCGGATGCTCGGGCGGCGGGGCGGTGCGGTAGAGGTCATCGCCCCAGTCCGACACCGGCTGCGCCCGGGCCTGACCCTCCAGCGTCACCACCCCGCCCAGCAGGCCAGGCTCGTCGCGCGGGGTCAGCTTGGCATCCGTCGGCAGCACCAGGCTGTTCAGCGGCACGCCGTTGTCGACGCCCTCCAGGCAGTAGACCAGCGGCCCACGCCGGATCGCGGCCCGGCCGGCATCGTGCCGGATTTCGGGATGGGCGTGGATCCGCTCGACCGCCAGCTCCAGGTCCAACCGCACCGTGTCGCCGGCGGCCCAGCGCCGGGTGATCGCGGCATAGCCGTTGCGGGTAATGGCCGCGAGATCCTGCGCCGTGCTGTTGACCGACAGGCTGGCCTTCCGGCACCAGCCGGGGATGCGCAGATGCAGGGTGAAGCTGGCCGGCGCGTCGGGCTCGACCGTCAGCGCGATGGCGCCGTCCCACGGATAGCGCGTTTCCTGCACCAGCCGGACCTTGCCGCTGGCGACGTCCAGCGCGGCGATGCTGTCGCCGTAGAGATGGACGGCGATCCCGTCCTCGGACTGGCCATACATGTAGCTGCCGATCGAGGCGGTCAGCCGGGCGATGTTGGGCGGGCAGCAGGGGCAGCGGTGCCAGGTCCAGCGGTGGTGGCCGCCGCGGCTCTCCAGCGGGTTCTCGTAGAAGAAGGTGGCGCCGTCCAGCGACAGGCCGGACGAGGCGCCGTTGTACAGCGCCAGCTCCATCATGTCGGCGTAGCGCGCATCGGGGCCGAGGCCGAGCATCCGGCCGGCCCAGAAGACCAGCCCGACCGCAGCGCAGGTCTCGGCATAGGCGCTCTCGTTCGGCAGGTCGTAATCGGCGGTGAAGCCCTCATTGTCGGCGGAAGGGCCGAGCCCGCCGGTGACGTAGAGGCGCTTGCTCGTCAGGTCGCGCCACAGCCGCTCCAGCGCCAGGCGCAGGCCGTCGTCGCCATACTCCATCGCGATGTCGGCCATGCCGCTGTACAGGTACATGGCGCGGACGGCGTGGCCGACGACCTTGTCCTGCTCGCGCACCGGCAGATGCGACTGGTTGTACTCGTAGGTCTTGAAAATATAGTCCTTCGCGTCGCGGCCCTGCTCGCGCGCCTCGGCATCGTAGAAATGCGGCTGCCGGCCGCGCTCGTCGATGAAGTACTTGGCCAGGTCCATGTATTTCTGCTGGCCGGTGACGCGGGCCAGCTTGACCAGCGCCAGCTCGATCTCCTCATGGCCGCAATAACCGGGCTTCTGGCCGGGGCCGGTGCCGAGCACGGTGGCGACGTGGTCCATGAAGCGGCACATGATGTTCAGCAGCTGGCGCTTGCCGGTGGCCTGGAAGTAGGCGACGGCGCCCTCGATCAGGTGGCCGGCGCAGTACAGCTCGTGGCAGTCGCGCAGATTGGTCCAGCGCAGCCCCGGCTGGATCCGCTGGTACCAGCTGCTCAGATAGCCGTCGGGCTGCTGCAGCCGGCCATACAGCTCGATGACATGGTCGACCTTGCGCTCCAGCTCCGGGTTCGGGGTGCGCTGCAGGCAGTACGCCGCGGTCTCGATCACCTTGCCGAAATCGGAATCCCAGAACATCTGGGCGGTGACCAGCCCGCCATGGAACGGGATCTTCACCCCCGGCGCCGGCTGGTCGGGGTCGATCTGCTGCAGCATCCCGGCCTCCTCGCAGCGCTGATACAGCGTGTCGGCGGTCCGGGCGCAGACGGCGTCGATGCGGGCGCCCCAGAAGCCGCGGACCTCGACCTGCGGCACGGCGGGCGGGCGGAAGCGCGCGCGGGGCGCAGTCTCGGCGGCGGGGGTGACGGTCATCCGGAACTCCATTGATCGATCGGTCGGTCAGGGAATGCGCCTACTTCACCGCGCCGGCCGTCAGGCCGCGGATGTAGAAGCGCTGCAGGGCGAGGAACAGGATCAGGCAGGGGATCATCATGACGGTGACGCCGGCCTGCACCGCGCCCCAGTTCACGGCTCCGAAGCGGCCGGAGCGGACGGCGGTCATCAGGATCGGCAGGGTGAACTTGTCCTGGTCGGTCATCAGGATCAGCGCGGCCAGGAACTCGTTCCAGGCGGCCAGGAAGGCGAACAGCGCCACGGTGACGATGCCGGGGAACACCAGCGGCAGCATCACCCGGGCGAGCAGCTGCAGGCTGCCGGCGCCGTCGATCCGCGCCGCCTCCTCGATCTCGCGCGGCACCGCGTCGAAGGCGTTGCGCATCATGAAGATCGAGAAGGGCAGCTGCAGCGTGACGTAGATCAGCACCAGCCCGGCCAGCGTGTTCTGCAGCCCCAGCCTGGTCAGCAGCAGGAACAGCGGCGTCAGGATCGACTGGAACGGGATCATGATCGTGGCGATGACCAGGACGAACAGCGCGTTCTTCAGCGGGAAGCGGAAACGCGAGAAGCCGTAGCCGCCGAGCAGGCTGACGATCGAGGTGATGAGGGCGGTGGCGATCGCGACGGTCAGGCTGTTGCCGGCGTAATGGCCGACGCCGGCGCCGAAGGCATCGAGTGCTCTGTAGCTGTCGGTGCTCCAGCCGGCGCTCGGCCAGGGCGGCAGCGGCGGCAGGTTGGCCTCCGACGCCGGCTTCAGGCTGGCCAGCATGGTCCAGGCGATCGGGGCGAGGAACAGCAGGGCGGCGATCAGCGCCGCCGCCTGCAGCAGGAAGCCGGGGGCGGCCCGGCGCATCGGCATGGTGGCGCTCATGACTCGCCCTCCGGATGGCGCAACAGGCGCAGCTGGATGACGCTCAGGGCCAGCAGGATGGCGAGCAGCACCATCGACAGCGCCGCGCCGTAGCCCAGGCGGAACGAGACGAAGGACTGGTTGAAGATCCAGTAGACGGCGGTCACGGTCTGGTTGCGCGGGCCGCCGCCGAGGATGATGTAGAACTGGTCGAAGGCCAGCATCGAGCCGGTGACCGACAGGATCAGTGCCAGCGCGATGGTGCGGCGCATCAGCGGCAGGGTGATGCGGCGGAACCGCGCCCAGGGGCCGGCGCCGTCGATCTTCGCTGCTTCCAGATAGTCGGCCGGGATGCCCTGCAGCCCGGTCATCAGGATCACCATGGTGAAGCCGGCGACCTTCCACACCACCATGGCGATGATCGACCAGAAGGCCGGGTCGAAATCGGCCAGCAGGTTGACCCGGCCATCGGTCAGCCCCAGCGCGGCCGCCGCCGGGCTGAACAGCCCGGCATCGACGTTCAGCAGCCAGGCCCACAGCAGGCTGGCCGAGGCGAAGCCGACCACCACGGGCAGGAAATAGGCGGTGCGGTAGAAGCCGCCGAAGGGCCGCGGCTTCTCCACGAACAGCGCCAGCGGGAAGGCGGCGGCAAAGATCGCGACGGTGACGACGACGGTGTAGAGGGCGGTGAAGCGCAGCGCGTTCCAGAACCGGGTGTCGCGGGCGATGGCGAGGTAGTTGTCGAGGCCGATGAAGCGCGATACGCCCATCAGCGGCCAGTTGTGCAGCGACATCCAGGCCGTCATCGCCAGCGGCACGACGAAGAACACCAGCACCAGCGCCACCGCCGGCAGGACGAAGAGCAGGCCCGCCCATTGGTGCCGGCGGATGGGGCGGCGGCGGGCGAGGGCTTGCGGAATGGCGCCCGCGGCCTGCGTCGTCGACATCACGCCGGTCCTCCGCCCGTGCCCGCTTCATCCTTGTCCCCTCTCCCCTTGCGGGAGGGGGTTAGGGGGAGGGGTCTGGGGGGGGGGCGGG
>NZ_JASATH010000149.1:0-20771 GCF_038440215.1 Inquilinus sp. OTU3971
TTCGCCGCCGCTGCCCTTGCCGGTCTCGAGATTGATCGCGACCCCGATATTGCTGCTGTAGTAGCTGGCGGTGTCGCTGCCATTGCCGCCGTCCAGGACATCCGCCCCCGCCCCGCCGCGGAGGACGTCGTTGCCGTCGCCGCCGCCGAGAACGTCGTTGCCGCCGAGGCCGGAGAGGGTGTCGTTGCCGCCGAGCCCCAGCAGCGTGTCGGCCTGCTGCGATCCGGTCATCGTGTCGGCGCCGGCGAACATGATCGCGGCCAGCCCCTGATAGTCGCCCGACTCCACCGCGTCGTAGACGGTCGAGGCCGCGATCGAGAAGCCGGACAGGGTGACCACCGGGCTGCCGCCCTGCAGCAGCACCAGCTTGGTCGCGGTTCCGGTCACGCCGCTCAAGTCGAAGCCGAACCCGGTGCCGGTGAGCTCGACCGACAGACCGCCGTCGAAGTTCACCTTGACGAAGGTCGGGGTGAAGGTCGCGATCTGCGGATTGTCGAAATCGAGCGCCTGCATCGCCGCAATCGAGAACCCTGCGCCATTGATGCCGTTCGTTGCGTTGACAACCAAATTCGCCATGAAAAACCCCTGTTCCTGAGAGTGTCGATGACAGCGCCCCGCCGATAACGATTCGGCCCACAAATCGGTAAAATGCCTTTGTCTAAAAATCGGTTGAGCGGCCTTGCCGACTTTACCCCTAACCGGATATGCGGCACATCCCTCAAATGGGAGGGCCCGGCCGGCCGGCTCTGCGGCAGACACCGCTTGACGGCCCTGGCTGCCGCGAGCCACTGTCCGGCCATGACCTCCGGCCGCACCCTTTTCGCCAAAGCCAAAAAAGCCCCGCTCGCGGGGACCGGAGATCACTGCCCGCGGTAACCCGCCGCGCGCTTTCAGATCCACCAGACCCCGCCGGTTCGGACGGGGTCTTGTCGTCTCTGCGCCATCCCCGTCTCCGGCCTCACCAGGAGACGAAGATGCCCCTTCCCGCCCCGACCGGCCTCTGGCTGCCGCTGATCACCCCGTTCCGCGACGGCGCGCTCGACGAGGCCTCGCTGCGCCGGCTGGTCCGGCATTACGCCGCCGGCCCGGTCGACGGCCTGATCCTCGCCGCCACCACCGGCGAGGGCATGACGCTCGACACCGACGAGACCGGGCGCCTGGCCGCGATCTCGGCCGAGGAATGCAGGCTGCCGCTGTATCTCGGTCTCTCCGGCAGCGACACAAGCAAGCTGGTCAAGGACCTCGCTTGCACCGCCGCCTGGCCGGTCGAGGGATACCTGATCGCCTGCCCCTATTACGTCCGCCCGTCGCAGGAGGGGCTCGAGCGTCACTTCTCCGCCCTGGCCGACGCGACGGACCGGCCGATCCTGATCTACAACATCCCCTACCGGACCGGCGTCAACCTGGGCAACGAGGCCATGCTGCGCCTGGCCGGGCGGCCCAACATCGTCGGGGTCAAGGATTGCTGCGCCGACGCCCGCCAGTCCTTCGAGCTGCTGCGCGACCGGCCGGCCGGCTTCTCGGTGCTCACCGGCGAGGATGCGCTGTTCTACACCGCCCTGACCCAGGGCGCCGACGGCGGCATCCTGGCCTCGGCCCATGTCGAGACCGCGGCCTTCGCCGCGATCCGCGCCCGGCTGCTGGCCGGCGACCAGCCCGGCGCCCTCGCCGCCTGGCGGGACCTGTCCGAGCTGCCGCGGCTCTTGTTCGCCGAGCCGAGCCCGGCGCCGATCAAGCACTGGCTGTGGCGCACCGGCCTGATCGACAGCCCGGAGCTGCGCCTGCCGATGACCGGGGTCAGCGACGCCCTCGCCGCCCGGCTCGACCGCGAGATCGAACGGCGCGCGGTCAGCCCGCTGAGGGCCGGCTGGTGAAGCGCCCGCCGATGCGGTAGCGCGAGCCGGGGAACAAGAGGCGGGCGACGCTGACCAGCCGGCCAGCCGCCCAGGTGCGGCGATGCACCAGCAGGCAGGGCTCGTGCCGGCCGATCTTGAGATGCTCGCGCTCCCACGGCTCGGCCAGCACCGCCTCGACCACATGCTCGCCGTCGGGCATCGGCGCCGCCTGCATCAGGTAGTCGTGCGGCGTGATCCGGGTGAAGTCCTGCGCCAGGTAATGCGGTGCCGAGTCGAGCCGCACCAGCCGGTCCTCCAGCAGGATCGGCACGCGGTCCTCATGGTGGATCAGCACCGAATGGGCGATGGCCGCGCCCTCCGGCACCTCCAGCCGCGCCGCCGTCTCCGTCGTCGCGGTTTCCGGCCGCAGCAGGACCACCGTGGCGCTGTGGGCATGGCCGCGGGCGCGCACATCGTCGGCGATGCTGCGGATCTCCATCAGCGGCGCCTCGGGCTTGGCCCCGGCGACGAAGGTGCCGACGCCCTGCACCCGCACCAGCACCCCGGCCTCGGTCAGCTCGCGCAGCGCCCGGTGGATCGTCATCCGGCTGATGCCGAGCGATTTCACCAGCTCGTTCTCCGACGGCAACCGCCCGTTCTCCGGCCACTCCCCGGTCTCGATCGAGCGCAGGATCATCGCCTTCACGCGGCGGTACAGCGGCTGCGGCTCGCCCAGCAGCAGCGTCAGGGGCTGGGGCTCCATCACGATTTCGCCGGCATCCTCTCTGGCCCTTGTCGGCCTGTCACAGGTTGTATATACAACCCTATACCAATTCGACGCCAGCGCCATTTAGAGGGAGGCCTTGCCGTGACGACCGCCACCAACCGCCGCGTCATCCGGGCGCCGCACGGGCCGGAGAAGAGCTGCCGGACCTGGCAGACCGAAGCCGCGATGCGGATGCTGATGAACAATCTCGACCCCGACGTGGCCGAGAACCCGGACGAGCTGGTGGTCTATGGCGGCATCGGCAAGGCGGCCCGCGACTGGCAGTCCTTCGACACCATCATCCGCAGCCTGAAGGACCTGGCGCCGGACGAGACGCTGCTGGTCCAGTCCGGCAAGCCGGTCGGCGTGTTCCGCACCCACACCGACGCGCCGCGGGTGCTGATCGCCAATTCCAACCTGGTGCCGCACTGGGCGACCTGGGAGCATTTCCGCGAGCTCGAGGCCAAGGGCCTGATGATGTACGGCCAGATGACGGCCGGCTCCTGGATCTATATCGGCAGCCAGGGCATCGTCCAGGGCACCTACGAGACCTTCGCCGAGGTCGGCCGCCAGCACTATGGCGGCGACCTGAAGGGCCGCTGGGTGCTGACCGGCGGGCTGGGCGGCATGGGCGGGGCGCAGCCGCTGGCCGCGACCATGGCCGGCGCCTCGATGATCGCGGTCGAGTGCCAGGCCAGCCGGATCGAGCGCCGCCTCGCCACCCGCTATGTCGACCGCAAGGCCGACACGCTGGACGAGGCGATGGCGATCGTGAACGAGGCGAAGGCTCGAGGCCACGCTGTCTCGGTCGGCCTGCTGGGCAACGCCGCCGAGATCTTCCCGGAGATCGTGCGCCGGGCGAAAGCCGACCCGGCCTGGCGCCCGGATGCGGTGACCGACCAGACCTCGGCGCATGACCCGCTGAACGGCTACCTGCCGGCGGGCTGGAGCTGGGCCGAGGCCGAATCCCGCCGCCTGACCGACCCCGAGGGCGTGGTGCGCGCGGCGAAGGAGAGCATGGCGGCGCATGTCCGGGCGATGCTGGACTTCCACGCCATGGGCATCCCGACCCTCGACTACGGCAACAACATCCGCCAGATGGCGCAGGATGTCGGCGTCGACAACGCCTTCGATTTCCCCGGCTTCGTCCCGGCCTATATCCGCCCGCTGTTCTGCCGCGGCATCGGCCCGTTCCGCTGGGCCGCCCTGTCCGGCGACCCGGAGGACATCTACAGGACCGACCAGCGGGTGAAGGAGCTGATCCCGGACGATCCGCATCTGCACAACTGGCTGGACATGGCGCGCGAGCGCATCGCCTTCCAGGGCCTGCCGGCGCGGATCTGCTGGGTCGGCCTCGGCCAGCGGCACCGCCTGGGCCTTGCCTTCAACGAGATGGTGGCGAAAGGCGAGTTGAAGGCGCCGATCGTGATCGGCCGTGACCACCTCGACTCCGGCTCGGTCGCCAGCCCGAACCGCGAGACCGAGGCGATGCAGGACGGCTCGGACGCCGTCTCCGACTGGCCGCTCTTGAACGCCCTGCTCAACACCGCCTCGGGCGCCACCTGGGTCAGCCTGCACCATGGCGGCGGCGTCGGCATGGGCTACAGCCAGCATGCCGGCATGGTGATCGTCGCCGACGGCACGGAAGAGGCGGCGCGGCGGCTGGAGCGGGTGTTGACCAACGACCCGGGAACCGGCGTCATGCGTCATGCCGATGCGGGCTACGACATCGCCCGCGACTGCGCCCGTGAACAGGGCATGAAGCTGCCGATGCTGGAGGACACGCATGGATGACGGGATCGTTCGCGCCGAGGAGATCGTCCGGGACCAGGCTGGGCTGCGCAGCCGCTACCCGGAGCCGAGCGGGCTGGTGCAGAACAAGATCCTGCACCGGATCGACCGGCACGCCCGCGCCTTCATCGGCCTGTCGCCCTTCCTGGTGATCGCCACGGCCGGGGCGGACGGCAGCGCCGATGCCTCGCCCCGCGGCGACGCGCCCGGCTTCGTCACGGTGGCCGACGAGACCACCCTGCTGATCCCCGACCGGCGCGGCAACAACCTGTGCGATAGCCTGTCGAACGTGGTCGAGAACCCGAAGGTCGGGCTGGTGTTCTTCGTCCCCGGCGTCAACGAGACGCTGCGGGTCAATGGCGGCGCCGCGATCACCACCGATCCGGCGGTGCTGCAGCCGATGGCGGTCGACGGCAAGGTCCCGACCTCGGCTCTCCGGGTCACGGTCGACCAGTTGTACTTCCACTGCGGCAAGGCGCTGATCCGGTCCCGCCTGTGGGACCCGGCGGTGCAGATCGAACGCGGCAGCTTCCCGACCCTGGGCAAGATCCTGGCCGACCAGATCAAGGGCCTCGACACCGCCGAGACCGACACCCGGCTCGAAAACTCCTACCGGAATCATCTCTACTGACATGATCACCTTCACCGCCGGCCGCCTGGCGCTGCCGCAGCTCCGCGCCATCGCCCGCACCGACGCCGCCGTGCGCCTCGACCCCGCCTGCCGGCCGGAGATCGAGGCAGGGGCCGCCGCCGTCGCCGCGATCGTCGGCGAGAACCGCACCGCCTACGGCATCAACACCGGCTTCGGCAAGCTGGCCCAGACCCGGATCCCAACGGACCGGCTGGAGCAGTTGCAGACCAATCTGGTGCTGTCGCACGCCACCGGCACCGGCCCATTGCTCGACGATTCCATCGTCCGGCTGATCCTGGCACTCAAGCTCAACGGCCTGGCCCGCGGCCGGTCCGGCGTGCGCTGGGTGGTGATCGAGGCGCTGCAGGCGCTGCTCGACGCCCGCGCCTACCCCTGCATCCCGGCCAAGGGCTCGGTCGGCGCGTCTGGCGACCTCGCCCCCCTCGCGCACATGTCGGCGGCGCTGCTCGGCGAAGGCGAGATCCGGCTCAAGGGCAAGCGCTGGCCGGCGGCCGACGCGCTGCGCCAGATCGGCCTCAAGCCGCTGACCCTGGCGCCGAAGGAAGGTCTGGCCCTGCTGAACGGCACCCAGGTCTCGACCGCCCTGGCCCTGTTCGGCCTGTTCGCAGCGGAGGAGGTGTTCGCCGCCGGCCTCGTCGCCGGCGCCATGTCGGTCGACGCCGCCCGCGCCTCCGACGCGCCCTTCGACGCCCGCATCCACGAATGGCGCGGCCAGCCGGGCCAGATCGAGGTGGCGGCGGTGCTGCGCGGCCTGCTCGAGCACAGCGCCATCCGCGCCTCGCATGTCGAGAACGACGACCGGGTGCAGGACCCCTACTCCCTGCGCTGCCAGCCGCAGGTCATGGGTGCCTGCCTCGACCAGATCCGCCACGCGGCACGGGTTCTCGAGATCGAGGCGAATGCCGTCTCCGACAACCCGCTGGTGTTCCCGGAGACCGGCGACGTCATCTCCGGCGGCAACTTCCATGCCGAGCCGGTGGCCTTCGCCGCCGACAACCTGGCCCTGGCGATCGCCGAGATCGGTGCGATGTCGGAGCGGCGGATCGCCCTGCTGACCGACTCCAACCTGTCCGGCCTGCCGCCCTTCCTGGTGTCCGACCCGGGCGTCAATTCCGGCTTCATGATCGCCCATGTCACCGCGGCCGCCCTGGCCAGCGAGAACAAGAGCCTGGCCCATCCGAGCTCGGTCGACAGCCTGCCGACCTCGGCCAACCAGGAGGACCATGTGTCGATGGCGACCCATGCCGCCCGGCGCCTGGGCGACATGGCCGAGAACACCGCGGTGATCGTCGGCGTCGAGCTGCTGGCCGCGGCGCAGGGCATCGACTTCCACCGCCCGCTGCGCAGCGCCGAGCGGATCGAGGCGGCGGTCGCCGTCCTCCGGGCCAAGGTGCGGAAATGGGATGAGGACCGCTTCTTCGCCCCCGACATCGAGGCGGCGAAGGGGCTGGTCCAGGCCGGCACCTTCCTGGCCTATACCGCCGGGCTGCTGCCGAGCACCGTGACGGAGGCCGCGTGATGGACGCTTTCCGCCTGCACCGCGGCACCGCGCCGCTGTTGCTGAGCATCCCGCATGTCGGCACCGGCGTGCCGGATGCGATCCGGGCCAGGCTCACGCCGGAAGGGCAGCTGCTGCGCGACACCGACTGGCACCTCGACCAGCTCTATGACTTCGCCGAAGGGCTGGGCGTCAGCATCATCCAGGCGGCGCAGTCGCGCTACGTCATCGACCTGAACCGTCCGGCGGACGACCAGAGCCTGTATCCCGGCCAAGCCACCACCGGCCTGTGCTCGACCATCGACTTCGACGGCCGGCCGCTGTACCGGCCGGGCGAGGAGCCGGACGCGGCCGATATCGCCGGTCGGGTGGAGACGGTGTGGAAGCCCTATCACGCCGCGCTGGCGGCGGAGCTGGAGCGGATCAAGGCACAGCATGGCTACGCTCTGCTCTATGACGCGCATTCGATCCGCTCGCGGGTGCCGCGGCTGTTCGACGGCCTGCTGCCCGACCTGAATCTCGGCAGCAACGGCGGCGCCACGGCTGCGCCGGCCCTGAAGGACCGGATCGCGGAGATCTGCCGCACGGCCGAGGGCTTCACCCATGTGATCGACGGCCGGTTCAGGGGCGGCCACATCACCCGCCATTTCGGCCAGCCGCAGCAGAACGTGCATGCCCTGCAGATGGAGCTGCCCCAGCGCCACTACATGGACGAGGAGCCGCCCTTCACCTATCTGCCGGACGTGGCCCAGCCGCTGAAGGCAGTGCTGCGCCGGGTGCTGGAGTCGATGCTGGCCTGGAAACCGTGAGCAGCGCCTTGTCGCCGGTCGAGCTCTGGCTCGACCGCTGGGAGCTGGAGCCCGACGGCGAGGCGATCGAGCGCAACGGCGCCCATGTCGCCTTCGCCCGCCGCGGCGACACCCGGGCGGTGCTGAAGGTGCTGAAGCCGAACAGCGACGAGATGCTCGGTCCCGCGATGCTGGCGCATTACCGGGGCCGCAGCGCCGTCCGCGTGCTGGGGCATGAGCAGAACGCCGTGCTGCTGGAGCGGGCGCTGCCGGGGACGGAGCTGACCGAAACCGTGCTGGCCGGCCGCGACGACGAGGCCGTCCGCATCCTGTGCGGCGTGATCGCGGACCTGCACCAGGACGACCCGCCGCCCGGCCCCTGGCCGACGGTGGAGGATTGGGGCCGCGCCTTCCCCCGCTACCGCGCCGGCGCGCCGCACCCCGAGATCCCGCCGGCCCTGCTGGACCGCGCCGAGACCGAGTTCACGGACCTCTGCGCCAGCCAGGGCCGGCGCTTCCTGCTGCATGGCGACCTGCATCACGAGAACGTGCTGGACGGCGGCGACCGGGGCTGGCTGGTGATCGACCCCAAGGGCGTGATCGGCGAGCTGGCCTATGAGACCGGCGCCGGCCTGCGCAACCCCGGCGGCGCCGAGGCCCTGTACAACGATCCCCACCACATCGCCCGGCGGGTGCGGATCCTCGCGGAGACGCTCGGCCTGCCCGAGGCGCGCATCCTGCGCTGGTCCTTCGCCCAGGCCGTCCTCTCCGCCCTCTGGCATGTCGAGGACGGCGACGACGACGAGGATGTCGCCGCGGCGATCGCGACCG
Organism: Inquilinus sp. OTU3971; assembly: GCF_038440215.1. Classification (NCBI taxonomy): domain Bacteria; kingdom Pseudomonadati; phylum Pseudomonadota; class Alphaproteobacteria; order Rhodospirillales; family Rhodospirillaceae; genus Inquilinus; species Inquilinus sp. OTU3971. Next base: position 8,162 of record NZ_JASATH010000149.1, read on the forward strand.
CCGCAGCGATGCGCAGCCTGCTGCCGGGATAGCTCCGGTCAGGCTGGCCGCAGCAGCACCTTGCCGCAGGCGTGGCCGGCGGCAAGGTGGTCGAGCGCCGCCCCCAGCGCCGTGAGCGGCAGCTCCCGGTCAACCACCACGGTCAGCGATCCCGCGTCGCACAGCGCTGCGGCCAGGGCGAACCGCGTCGCGTCGGTCCGATGGAACACGAAGGCCGCGGCGACGCCATGCGCTTTTGCCAACCCCTCGTCCGGTGGCGACACGATACTGGCCAGCACCCCGCCCGGCCGCAGCACGGCGAAGGAGCGCTGCTGGATCTCGCCGCCGATGGTGTCGAGCACGACGTCGACGTTGCGGATTGCCGCAGTGAAATCCTCGCTCCGGTAGTCGATCACCTGGTCCGCCCCAAGCCGTCGCACCAGCTCCGTCTTGCTCGCCGACGCGGTGGCGACGACCCTGGCACCCGCCACCCGCGCCAGTTGCACGGCGGCGCTGCCGACTCCGCCCGCGCCGGCGTGCACCAGCACCGTCTGGCCGGCGGTCAGGCGTGCGGTTTCGAACAGCGCCTGCCAAGCCGTGCCGGCGGTTGTCGGAAGGCCCGCGGCCGCCGCCGCGGGCAGGGCGACCGGCGCGGCCGCAACCTGCGTCGCGGGCACGACGGCGAATTCGGCGAAGGCGCCGCCGCGCACCGGATCCGGCCGGGCGATCACCGCGTCTCCCGGCCGCCATCGCGCCGCGAGCGGTCCGGCCCGTTCGACCGTGCCCGCAAGGTCGGTGCCCAGGGCGTATGGGAAGGCCAACGAGAAATGGGCATCCAACCCACCGCCGATCAGCTTCAGGTCCAACGGATTGAGGCTGGCCGCCGTCACCCGGATCAGCACCTCGTCGGGCCCGACCTCCGGCACCGGCACATCGTCGATCACGACGCCGGAGAGGTCACCATAGGCATGGATGCGGGCCGCCTTCATCGCCCGGCCTCCGCCTCGGACGCCGCCGGCGGCCAAGCGCCGACCTGCTGCAGCATCCCGAACCAGTCCTCGAGATGCCAGGTATGGCTGATCCGGCCGTCCCGGAAGTGATGGAACTCGTGCAGCGCCACCGTCACCCGCCGGCCGGTCGGCGCGATGCCGAACCATTCGCCGCGATGGGTTCCCGTAATCTGCGCCCGCACCCCGGCCCGGCCGTCCTGGCCGAAAATGTCCTCGATAGACACGTCGAGATCCGGAAAGGCCTGCAGGAAGGCCCGGATCATCGGCTTGAGCCCATCTGGCCCCGGCTCCTGGCCGGGCGCCGGCGGGATGTCCTGCCAATCGGCCGTGACCGCGGCGTCCAGCAGGTCGGGGTCATGATCGGCGAAGGCGCGGTACAAGGTCTCGATCGCGCGCCGCTCCGCCGCGGTCAGCCCCGCCGCCGGGCCGGTCTGATGCTGGTTCATCTTGTCTCCACTCTCGCATTCGGTTGACCGGGAATGGCCCGGCCGACAAAAGCTGGAAGCGGGATCGGCATATTTGAAATCGATGTTTGATATGTATCATCATCCACGCCATGGATCTTCACGGCATTGACCTGAACCTGCTGGTCGCCTTCGACGCGTTGATGTCCGAGCGCAGCGTCACCCGCGCCGGCGCCCGGATCGGCAGGAGCCAGCCGGCGATGAGCGCCGCCCTCGCGCGGCTGCGCCCTCTGCTGCGGGACGAGTTGTTCGTGCGGGGTCCGGATGGGCTGCAGCCGACACCGCGGGCGCTGGACCTGGCCGAGCCCTTGTCCGCCGCCTTGGCGCAGATCCAGCAGACGCTGGCCTTCACCCAGGATTTCGACCCGGCCTCCTCGACGGCGACCGTCACTCTCGGTTTGTCGGAGCACCCCGCGTTCTGTCTGCTGCCGCGCCTGCTGCCGGCGATCCAGGAGGCAGCACCCGGCATTCTGCTGCGGGTGCGCGGTTTCACGGCGCGGGACGATGCCGTTGGCATGCTCGATTCCGGGGCGGCGGATATGACGATCGGCGTGCCGGTGCCCTCCACCGGCCGCATCCTGTCCCGCCCATTGTTCGAGGAACGCTTCGTCTGCGTGCTGCGCCGCGACCACCCTGCGGCGGGACGGCCGCTCGATCTCGACGGTTTCCTGGCGCTGTCGCACCTGTTGGTCTCGCCCGAGAACGAGCAGTTCGGCACGGTCGACGCCGCTCTGGCGAAACGCGGCCTCACGCGCCGGCTGGGCCTGACCCTGCCGCAGATGTATGCGGCGCCGGCGGTGGTGGCGCGATCGGATCTGATCGCGACGCTGATGCAGGGCGTGGTCGAAGCCTCGGGTCTGGCCGACGCGCTGCAGCTGATGCCGCCACCGCTCGATCTTCCCGCGATCCCGTTCGCTCTGTCCTGGCATCGCCGGAACGAGGCTCATCCGGCGCAGCGCTGGTTCCGGGACTTCGTGGCCGCGCAGGCCTGACGCCGGCGCCGCCGGGCATCGCCTCAGTCCGGCAAAATCGCCACCGCCCGGGTCCAGCCGGCGGAGGCGGCGCGAATCTTCACCGGGAAGCAGCTGACGGTGAAGCCGGTGGACGGCAGCGCCTCCAGATTGTGCAGCTTCTCCAGGTGGCAATAGCCGATGTCGCGGCCGGCCTTGTGGCCTTCCCAGATCAGCGACGCGTCGCCGGTCTCCTTGAACCGCCGCGCCGTGTGGCTGAACGGCGCGTCCCAGCTCCAGCCGTCGGTCCCGGCCAGGCGCACGCCCTGGCGCAGCAGGTGCAGCGTGGCGTCGCGGCCCATGCCGCAGCCGCTGTCGACATAGTCGGCCTGGCCGTAGCGGGCGCCGGCGCTGGTGTTGACCAGCACGATCTCCAGCGGCTTCAGCGTGTGGCCGATCCGCGCCAGCTCCGCGTCGATCTCGGCCGGGGTGACGATGTGGCCGTCGGGCAGGTGCCGGAAGTCCAACTTCACGCCCGGCTGGAAGCACCATTCCAGCGGCACCTCGTCGATGGTGATGGCGCGCTTCCCGCCATCCATCGTCGGGTGATAGTGCCAGGGCGCGTCGAGATGGGTGCCGTTGTGAGTGGAGATCGCCACCCTCTCCTCCGCCCAGCCCTTGCCCTCCGGCAGCTGGTCCGGCCGCAGGCCCGGGAACACGAAGGCGATCTCGCGCGCCGTCTCGTCATGGGCGCGGTAGGTGATCGAGACCTTCTGGAACGGCGGGTCGGCCGGGACGTCGTTCTCGAGCGGGATCGAGATGTCGATGAGCTTGGGCATGAAATCCGCCTCGATTCGGGTATGGCGCCGGGACTGTGCCGCGCCGGCGGTCCGATCGCCACCGCCACAAGGCCGCAGCCCGTTGCGAACCGCTCGCAACGAGCCTATCTGAGGATCACCCGATCGAAGAGGACATCATGCCGAGCTCCGAAGCCCGCATTCCCACCGAGCACGCCAGCAAGTACCTGCAGCAGCTGTGCAAACATTTCGGCCACAAGATCCCGGCGACCTTCGACGCCGAGAAAGGGCACCTGACCTTCGAGATGGGCACCACCGCCCTGGCGGCCGAGCCGGCGCTGCTGGTGCTGCGCAACGAGGCGCCGGATGCCGCCGGGCTGACCCGGCTGGAAGGCGTCATCGCCTCGCATCTCGTCCGCTTCGCCTTCCGCGAGGAGCTCAAGATCGACTGGACGCCAGCCTAACTCGGTCAGCGCCCCCGGCAATCCTCGGCATCGCTGCCGGCGATGCAGAGGCCGGAGCCATTGCCGGGCTCGTCGCATTCGCCGTCGCCGGTGAAGGGGCAGACCTCGACGCCGCCCTTGCCCGCCGCGGGGGCATCGGAGCCGGCGGCCGAGCAGTCGGTGGCGTCGGTCCCGGCGGTGCAGAGGCCGGTGCCCCGGCCCGGATCGTCGCATTCGCCGTCATGGGCGAACTGGCAGCTGTCGTCGCCTCCGGAGGCCGGCGCCGCGGAGGACGGCGCGGCCGGCGCCGCGGGAGTGGCCTTGCAGTCGGTGGTGTCCGTCCCGGCGGCGCAGGCGCCGGAGCCGGTTCCCGGCTCGTCGCATTCGCCGTCGCGGGCGAAGGGGCAGCTGTCCGGCCCTGTCGGGGCCGGGGGCCCCGCGGGCGTGGCTGGGGCCGGCGAGCCGCTGCCCTTGGCCTTGCAGTCGCTGGTGTCGGTGCCGGCCGCGCAGGCCCCCGAGCCGGAGATCGGCTCGTCGCATTCATTGTCCCGCGCGAAGGGGCAGCTGTCGTCGCCCGGCCCCTGCGGCGGCGCGGTCTGGACCGGCACGCCCGGAGCCTGCGGCGCCGCAGCCGCGGCGCAATCCGCGGTGTCGCTGCCGGCGGCGCACAGGCCCGAGCCCTTGCCCGGCTCGTCGCAGCGCTGGTCGAAGGCGAAGCGGCAGGAATTCGCCGGGTCGGCCGCGGCGTCCGGCCGGCAGTCGGCGCTGTCGGTGCCGGCGGCGCAGGTGCCGTTGGCCTCGTCGCATTCGCCGTCATGGGCGAAGATGCAGGAGTTGTTGGTGCCGCCCGCCGGCGCGTCCTGCGCCGTGGCCGGGAACGGAAACGCCAGCGCCGCCGCCGCCAGCACCCAGGCCCATCCCGACGCCATGCGAAGTCCCCTCCCGTGCATGCGCACAAGCTCTTAGATACATGCAGGAGCATGGCATGACAAAGGCGCCCCGATCCCGATCGGCCCCGTTGCCTGGACGGAACGATCGGCGTATCAGTCACGCCCTTCGCAGGAGATCGGTTGATGAGTACACCCGTCCATGTCATCGGCGCCGGCCTCGCCGGCAGCGAAGCGGCCTGGCAGCTGGTTTCGGCCGGGGTGCCGGTGGTGCTGCACGAGATGCGGCCGGTGCGCGGCACCGAGGCGCACCACACCGACGGCTTCGCCGAGCTGGTCTGCTCCAACTCCTTCCGCTCCGACGACGCCATGCACAACGCGGTCGGCCTGCTGCATGAGGAGATGCGGCGCTGCGGGTCGCTGATCCTGCGCCATGCCGATGCCCACAAGGTGCCGGCCGGTGGCGCGCTGGCGGTCGACCGCGACGGCTTCTCCGCCGGCGTCACCGCCGAGCTGGCCAACCATCCGCTGGTGACGGTGGAGCGCGGCGAGGTCGCCGGCCTGCCGCCCGAGGCGTGGGACAGCGTCATCGTCGCCACCGGCCCCCTCACCTCCCCTTCCCTGGCCGAGGCGGTGCGCGGCCTGACCGGCGAGGCCGAGCTGGCCTTCTTCGACGCCATCGCGCCGATCGTCCATCGCGAGTCGATCGACTTCGGCACCGCCTGGTTCCAGTCGCGCTACGACAAGCCCGGCCCGGGCGGCACCGGCAAGGACTACATCAACTGCCCGATGTCGAAGGAGGAGTACGAGACCTTCATCGCCGAGCTGCTGGCCGCGCCGAAGACCGAGTTCAAGGACTGGGAGAAGGACACGCCCTATTTCGACGGCTGTCTGCCGATCGAGGTGATGGCCGACCGCGGCCCGGACACGCTGCGCTGGGGCCCGATGAAGCCGGTCGGCCTGACCAATCCGCACAGCGACCGCCGGCCCTGGGCCGTCGTCCAGCTGCGCCAGGACAATGCGCTGGGCACGCTGTTCAACATGGTCGGCTTCCAGACCAAGATGAAATACGCCGAGCAGGTCCGGGTGTTCCGCATGATCCCGGGCCTGCAGGACGCCGAGTTCGCGCGGCTGGGCGGGCTGCACCGCAACACCTTCATCAACAGCCCGCGGGTGCTGGACCCGGCGCTGCGGCTGAAGGCGATGCCGCGGCTGCGCTTCGCCGGCCAGGTCACCGGCGTCGAGGGCTATGTCGAGAGCGCCGCGATCGGCCTGCTGGCCGGGCGGATGGCGGCGGCGGAGCGGCTGGGCCAGGCCATCGTGCCGCCGCCCGTGACCACCGCGCTAGGCGCCCTCTTGAGCCACATCACCGGCGGTGGCGAGGCCGAGACCTTCCAGCCGATGAACGTCAATTTCGGCCTGTTCCCGCCGCCCGAGGTGCCGGAGCGTCAGCCGGGCCAGAAGAAGGTCAAGGGCCGCGACCGCAAGAGCCTGTACAGCGAGCGGGCCCTGGCCGATCTCGACCTCTGGCTCGGCCGGCGCGCGGCGGCCTGAGCCGTCCTCAGGATTGAGCGGTCTCCGGCTCGCCCTGGACGATCAGCTCCAGCACCTCTTTCTCGTTCGTCGACTTGATCAGCCGCTCGCCGACATTGCGGCCGCGCTTGAGCACCATGATGCGGTCGCCGATCTCGAAGATGTCGGTCAGGCGGTGGCTGATGATGATCTGCGCCACGCCGTGCCGCCGCAGTTCGTCCATGGTCTCGAGCAGGCGTTCGGTGGCCGGCACCGACAGGTTCGCGGTCGGCTCGTCGAGGATCAGCACCTTCGGGTCGAAGCTGATCGCGCGGGCGATCGCGACCGATTGCTGGCGGCCGCCCGACAGGCTCTCGACCCGCTGGCGGACATGGTTGATGTCGACCTTCAGGCGCCGCATCACGTCGCCGGCCTCGGCCTCCATCCGCCGGCGGTCGACGAACCAGCCTTTGGTCGGCCAGCGGCCGAGGAAGACGTTGGCGGCGACGTCCATGTTCCCGCACAGCGCGAAGTCCTGGTAGATCATCTCGATGCCGCGGTCGCGCGAATCATGCGGGCCGCGGAAATGAACCTCCTCGCCGGCCACCAGGATGTCGCCGGAATCGCGCTGATAGGCGCCGGTCAGGATCTTCATCAGCGTCGACTTGCCGGCCGAGTTGTCGCCGACCAGGCCCAGGATCTCCCCGGGCATCAGGCGCAGATGAACGTCCGTCAGCGCGCGGATGGCGCCGAAGCTCTTGTCGATCCGCCGCATCTCGACGATCGGGGTGCCCGCCTCGGTCATGCCGTTCGCTCCCTTCGCGGACGCAGCCGCCTGAACAGCCGCTGCAGCAGGCCTTCCTGGCGCAGCCAGATGTCGCCGAGAACGGCGATGATCAGGATCAGCCCGATGAAGACGTTGATCCAGTGCTGCGGCATCACCATCGACTCCCCGCCGGGCAGGAAGATCTGCAGGGACAGGAGCGCCCGGATCAGGGTGATGACGGCCGCCCCCGCCAGCGCGCCCAGGATGGTGCCGAAGCCGCCGAAGATGCTGCCGCCGCCGATGATCACCGCGGCGATGACATCGAGCTCGCGCAGCTGCCCGGCCGACGGGTTGAAGCTGCGGTAATAGGCGATATAGACGATGCCGGCCAGCGACGCGCACATCGCGCTGAACACCAGGCTGCCGAAGCGCACCCGGTCGGTGTCGATGCCGGCATAGTCGGCGGCGCGGCGGTTGCCGCCGGTGGCCAGCACCTTGTAGCCGATCACGGTCTTCGACAGCACGATGCCGGCGATGACGGCGAGGATGATCAGCAGGATCGACTGGGTGCTGACGGCGCTGGCCACGGCCCACCACAGGCTGCCTGGCGCCGGCTCGAGCCCGGCATAGCGCAGAATCTCGATCAGCTTGCGGCCGATCAGGTTGTAGCTCTCCGGGAACTGGCTGAGCTGGCGGCCGGCGACGAACCAGGCGGCCAGGCCGCGGGCGATGTAGAACATGCCGAGCGTGGCGACGAAGGCTGGCAGCCGCGCCTTGGTGGTCAGCAGGCCGTTGATCACGCCCGCGAGCGTCCCGACGCAGAAGGCGGTCAGGGCCGCCAGCGCCGGGTCCACCCCCAGGAACTTCATCAGGAAGGCCGCGGTCGCGCCCGACAGCGCCAGCACCGCGCCGACCGACAGGTCGATGTCGCCATTGGCGATGACATAGGTCATGCCGATCGCCATGATCCCGATCTCGGTGAAGGCGAGCAGCAGGTTGAAGCTGTTGTCGAGGCTGCCCCAGAAATCCGGCCGCAGATACATGCCGAGCGCCCAGAGCAGGACCATGAAGATCACCGCCGCCGCCTCGCGCTGGGTCAGGAACCACATCAGCCCGCGGGCGTGGATCTCCTGCGCCGCCATGGCCGAGCCATGCGTCTGCACGGTCTCGACCGCGACCATCTCGACCTCCGGCACCGGCAGGGGCCGGTGGCGCAGCCGGGCCCACAGCCGCGGCACCAGCTTGCGGCGGAAGATCCACGGCTCGATCAGCACGGCGGCGAGCAGGATCAGGCCGAGGAAGACCGGCACCGCGCCCGGCGGCAGCGCGGCCATCGCCTGGACCACCATCTCGCTCTTGCCGACCTTGACGATGCGCTCGATCGGGATGCCCTCGCGCAGCACCTTGTCGATCAGCACGATCAGCAGGGCGCCCATGCAGGAGCCGAGAATCCGGCCGCGGCCGCCGAGGATGCTGGCCCCGCCGACGACCACGGCCGAGATCACGATCAACTCGTGGCCGACGCCGTAGCCGCTGTTGACGCCCTTGTCCTGGAACACTGTCATCAGCCCGGCCAGCGTCGCGCACAGGCTCGACAGCACGAAGCCGCGGATCCGCACCCGCCGGCTGCTGATGCCGGCGTAGTCCGCGGCCATCGCGTTGCCGCCCACCGCATAGGTCTCGTAGCCCCAGCGGGTGAAGGCCAGCAGCACGCCGCCGAGCACGGCCACGACCAGGAAGATCAGGATCTGGTTGTTGAAGCCGAAGCCGTTGGTCTCGCCCAGGGCGAAGATCCCGAAATCGCGCGCCTTGACCTCATAGGCGATGTTCTTGCCGCCGGTCAGCCCGAGCACGAAGCCGCGGCCGATGAACAGCATGGTGAGCGTGGCGATGAAGGCCGGCACCCGCAGCACCGTGACCAGCGCGCCGTTCAACAGCCCGATCAGCAGCCCGAGGACGACGCTGGCGCCGATCGCGACGCCGATTCCGAGATCGTAATGGGTCGGCGCGAACAGGATCGAGAACAGCACGGCGACGATCGCCGTGGTCGAACCGACGGAGAGGTCGAGGTCCTTGTTGACGATGACGAAGGTCATGCCGACGGCCATCACGCCGAAGCGGGACGCGTCGCGGAGCACACTGTGCAGCGCCGTCAGGTCGCCGAAGAAGCGCGGATTGACCTGGGTGCCGGCGAAATACAGCGCCGCCATGACCAGGAGGAGCCCGACCTCCCAGCCATAGGCGAAACCACCGAAGCGTGTCGGCCGTGCCTGCTCGGGCGCGGTCGTGGTTGCCATGATCCCTCGTCGGCTGGGTTCTTCCTCACCTTCCTCGGCAAAAGACCGTCATTGCGAGGAGGCGAAGCCAACGAAGCAATCCAGGGGCCGGTGCGTGCGGCCCTGGATTGCTTCGCCACGCTCGCAATGGCGATCCCTTCCTGGACTCGCCGGCATCAATTCTCGAAGCGCTTGCCGACATTGCCGACGTTGCTGCTGGTCACCAGCTGGGCCTTGGTGTCGAGATCGGCGGCGGCGACGCCGCGGTCGATCTGCAGGTACAGCTGCATCACCGGCCAGAATCCCTGCAGGAACGGCTGCTGGCCGAGCGCACCGTCGAGATTGCCGTTCTTGATCTGCTCGAGTTGCTTGGGCCCGAGGTCGAAGCCGTAGCTGCAGATCTTGTCGCCGATCTTGAGCTGGCCCACGGCGTCGCCGATCGCCGGGGTGACGAAGGCATTGTTGCCCATGATGCCGACGACGTCGCCGCGGCTTTCGATCAGGCTGACAACCGAGCCGGTCACGTTGTTCTGGTCGACATCGATGCCGATATTGGTCGGCCCCGCATCGACCTGGAAGTCCTTCAGGCGCCCGGCGGCCTCCAGCGTCTTCACCGTCGCCTCGAAGGCGGCGGTGACGCGGTTGTTGACCTCGACATTGCCGAGCGTCGTGGTGCTCGGGAACAGGATGCTGCCGCTCTTGGCGCCGGAGTCGAGGACGCATTTCGCCATCGCCTCGCCGCCGATGCCGGCCGCCGACGAATCCTGGCCGGTGTGGCTGATGCTGCTGCGATTGTAGATCGTGGCGTCGAAGCTGTTGGTGGTGGCGACCGGGATGCCCTTGGATTCGAGCTTTTTCACCAGGTCGTCATAGGCACCGGCCTGCGGCGTCGTCATGATGACGCCGTCGATGGTCGGGTCCTGCACGATCTGGTTGAGGATCTCGAGCTCGCGCGGGATGTCGTCCACCGGCGCCTCGGAGCCGAGCATGAGCAGCTTGGCGCCGATCATGTCGGCCGCGACCTTGGCGCCGACATAGGTCGGGTCGAAGAAGCCGTTGCCGGCGGTGTGGGTGACGATGGCGAAGGTCAGCTTGCCATCCTTGTTGTTGAAGTTTTTGGTGTCCGGGCCTTCCTTCGCCGCCTGGTCGAAGGTGTAGCCGCCCACGGCCTTGTCCAGCATGCCGGTCTGGGCCGCCACAGTCCCGCCGAGGGCACCCAAAAGCGCCAGAGCGCTCGCTCCTGCCAGAAGCGTACGCATCATTATAGTCCTCCCTATTTTGTTCCGGCTGTCCAGTCTCTGGCGCCGGTAATATTTTCACTCTCAGGTATACTATTTGTGGTGCAAATTGACCAGCCCGGAGGCAACACCGGACATCGCCGACCGAACCCGATGAGCCTGTCGCCTGGGCACCCGCCGCCGGCGGAGCGCAGCGGGTCCCGGCAGAAAGTGGACAGGCGGCGCTAAGTCCTCAGCCCCGCGCAGCGATCCGGACGTCGCCGAACATCACGTTGCGGGTCAGCGGCCGGGCCAGGAACTCGTGCGGGAAGCCGAGGTCGATGGTGCTCGCCGCGTCCAGCCGCGCCTGCTGGTCGTCGGAGAGCACGACGTCGAGGGCGCCGAGATTGTCCTCGAGCTGCGCCGCCGTCCGCGCACCGATGATCGGCGCAGTCACGGCCGGGTTCAGCAGCGTCCAGGCCAGGGCCACCTGGGCCGGAGACTTGCCGATCTCGGCGGCCACCGCCTTGACCTCCTCGGCGATGGCGAGGGTGCGCTCAGTCAGCGCGCCATTGGCGGCGGCGACGTTCTTGCGCGTGCCCACGGCCTCTGCCGTGCCGCCGATGTCGAGATCGGCCCGGCCGTACTTGCCCGTCAGCACGCCGCTGGCCAGCGGCGACCAGGGGATGACGCCGAGGCCGAGCTCCCGCGCCATCGGGATCAGGTCGCGCTCCACCGTCCGCTCGATCAGGCTGTATTCGATCTGCAGCGCGATCAGCGGCGACCAGCCCCGCAGATCGGCGATGGTCTGCATCCGCGCCACCTGCCAGGCCGGGGCGTCGGAGATCGCGACATACAGCACCTTGCCGGCGCGGACCAAATCGTCCATGGCGCGCAGGATCTCCTCGACCGGGGTCGTGAAGTCCCAGGCGTGCAGGTACAGCAGGTCGATATAGTCGGTCTGCATCCGCTGCAGGCTGCTCTCGACCGACCGGACCAGGCTCTTGCGGTGGTTGCCGCCCGCATTCGGATCACCGGCCCGCAGCGGCAGCGTGTATTTGGTGGCGATCACCAGCCGGTCGCGCCGATCGGCCGCGAAGGTGCCGACCAGCCGTTCGGAGCTGCCCTCGGTGTACTGGTTGGCGGTGTCGATGAAGTTGCCGCCGCGGTCGACATAGGTGTCGAAGATCCGGCGCGCCTCCGGCTCGTCGGCGCCCCAGCCCCAGTCGGTGCCGAAGGTCATGGCGCCGAGCGCCAGCGGCGAGACCCTGAGGCCGGACCGGCCGAGCAGCCGGTAATGAGACAGCGTGTCGCTCATGGTCATCTCCAAAGGTGGTGCCCGGAAGATGGCGCGCTGACATTCGTCCATGAAGACGGCATTATCCGCATGGGCTGTTAAGGGAATAATGCACAATGCGCGGCAGCGACTATGCCGAGCTGCGGGCCTTCGCCGCGATCGTCGAGCATGGCAGCTTCGCCCGCGCCGCCGCGCAGCTCGGCCTGTCGCGATCGGCGCTGAGCCAGACCATCCGCGGGCTGGAGGAGCGGCTGGGCCTGCGGCTGCTCAACCGCACCACCCGCAGTGTCGCCCCGACCGAAGCGGGGACACGGCTGCTGGCCGGCCTGCTCCCCGCCCTCGCCGATCTCGACGCCGCGGTCGCCAATCTCCAGACCCTGCGCGACACGCCGGCGGGCCTGCTGCGGATCAATGCCTCGCGCATCGCCGCGATCCATCGCCTGGCACCGCTGATCGGCCCGTTCCAGGCGGCCTATCCGGACATCGCCCTCGACATCGTGGCCGAGGACCGGCTGGTCGACATCGTCGCCGAGCGCTTCGACGCCGGCCTCCGGCTCGGCGAGATGGTCGAGCGCGACATGGTCGCGGTGAAGCTGGGCGGTGAGCTCGAGCTGATGGTCGTGGCCGCCCCCTCCTATCTCGACCGCCACGGCGCGCCCGAGACGCCGCGCGACCTGCGGCACCATCGCTGCATCAATTTCCGCTGGCCGACCGACGGCAGCCTCTACCGCTGGGAGTTCGAGCGCGGCACGGAGAAGCTGGAGGTGGCGGTTGAAGGCCCGCTCACCGTGACCGAGCCGGAGGTCGCGATCCGGGCGGTGCTGGACGGCGTCGGCATCGGCTATCTGTTCGACCTGCAGATCCGGCCTCTGGTCGACTCCGGCCGGATGGTGCGGCTGCTGGAGGAATGGACCCCGCCCTTCCCCGGCTTCACCCTCTACTATCCCAGCCGCCGGCAGATGCCGCCGCCGCTGCGCGCCTTCCTCGATTTCGTGCAGCGGCGGCAGGCCGT
>NZ_JASATH010000150.1:0-20602 GCF_038440215.1 Inquilinus sp. OTU3971
CAGGGCGGCGCCGGCCCGGCCCTGCTGCGCCTGGCCGAGCGGCTCGGCGCGCCGGTGGTCACCACCTACAAGGCCAAGGGGCTGGTGCCGGAGGATCATGCCCTGGCCCTGGGCGGCGCCGGGCTGTCGCCGCTGGCGGATGCGGTGCTGCTGCCGCTGTTCGAGCGGGCCGACCTGCTGCTGTTCGTCGGCTACGACCCGATCGAGATGCGGCTCGGCTGGCTCGACCCGGTCTCGGACCCGGACCGGATCGTCGAGATCACCGCCGCCCCGGCCGACCACGCCATGCATCACGCCGGCACGCGCCTGCTGGCCGCCCCCGCGGCCGCCGTCGCCGCTCTGATTGAGGCGATCCAGGCAGACGCCACCTGGACTGGCGACGATCGCGAGGAAGGTGACGGTGTCTCGCGTGGCCTCTCCCGCCTGGCGGGAGAGGTCGGGCGTCCGCAGGACGACCGGGTGAGGGCTGGCCCAGGCCTCGACAAAGAGCCCTCACCCGGAGCCGCTGGCGCGTCTCCGACCTCTCCCGCAAGCGGGAGAGGCAACGTGGAGGCCGGAAAGGCGACGCAGACTTGGCCGGGCGGCGAACCCGCCGCGGCCCGGGCGGCGTTGGCTGAGCGCTTCGCCGTCCGCGCCGACTGGGGCGCGCACGCCATCATCGAGGGGCTGAACCGCGCGGTCGGGGAGGGCGACCTGGTCACCGTCGACGCCGGCGCCCACCGCATTCTCCTGTCGCAGAAATGGGTCGCGCGGCGGCCGCTGTCGCTGCTGCAGTCGGCCGGTTTCTGCACCATGGCCGCGGCCCTGCCGCTGGCGATCGGCGCCAAGATCGCCGACCCGTCGCGCCGCGTCGTCGCCGTGATGGGCGATGGCGGGCTGGAGATGGGGATCGGCGAGCTCGCCACCCTGCGCGACCTCGGCCTGCCGGTCACCATCGTGCTGTTCCAGGACCGGAGCCTGGCCCTGATTGCCCTGAAGCAGAACTCGGCCGGTCTGGCGCCGCATGGCGTCGGCCTCGGCCTCACCGATTTCGCCGCGGTTGCCGAAGGCTTCGGCGGCCATGGCCGCACTGTCACCAGCGCTGCCGAGCTGGAGGCCGAGCTGGCCGCCGCCCGCACCCGCGACCGCTTCACCCTGATCGCCTGCAGGTTCGACGCCGATGCATATCACCAGGCCTTCTGAGCTGGCGGGGCGCGAGGCGCTGTCCAGCATCTCTGCCGGGAAGACCCGGCGCGACCCGCGGCTCGACTTCTTCCGTGGCATCGGGATGCTGATCATCCTGACCGCGCATATCCCCGACAATCAGTGGATCCTGTGGATCCCGGCGCGCTTCGGCTTCTCCGACGCGACCGAGATGTTCGTGTTCCTGTCCGGCATGGCCTCGGCCATCGCCTTCGGCCGGGTGTTCGACCGCGACGGCTTCGCCCGCGGCACCGGCCGCGTCGCCCGCCGGGTCTGGCAGATCTACTGGATCCATGTCGCGGTCTTCGTCGTCATCGCCGCGCTGGTGGCGGCGGCCGGCACCCGCCCGGGCGGCGAGAGCTACATCGTCGAGCTGAACCTGCCGCATTTCTTCGCCGACCCGATGGGGCTGCTGCCGCGGTTCCTGGCCCTGGCCTATGTGCCGAACTACTTCGACATCCTGCCGATGTATCTGGTCATCCTGGCGCTGATGCCGGCGATGATCCTGGCCGAGCGGCTGCACAAGGCGCTGCCCTTCGTGCTGATGGCCGCGATCTGGGGTCTGACCCAGGCGCATCTGCTGGACCTGCCGGCCGAGCCATGGTCGGACCGCAGCTGGTTCTTCGACCCGTTCGGCTGGCAGCTGCTGTTCTATCTCGGCTTCTTCCTGATGCGCCGCACCCTGCCGGCGCCGGGCTTCAATTGGCTCCTGATCGCGCTCGCCACTGCCTTCGTGCTGGCGACGGTGCCCTTCGCGTACTACCGCATCCTCGAGGCCTCACCCTTCTTCGGCGGCGGGGCCCCGGTGCTGGCGCCGCTGACCGACAAGACCCATTTCGGCATCCTCCGGCTGGTGCATTTCCTGGCGCTGGCCTATCTGGCGGTGCAGTTGGTCGGTCCCGACGGCCGGCGACTGAAGGGCCCGGCGGTCGCTGTCGTCTCCAAGGTCGGGCAGCAGACGCTGGCCGTGTTCGTCAGCGGCATGGTCACCGCCCAGCTCCTGGGCATGGCGCTCGACCACACCGGCCGCGATCCGTTCGCCGTGGCCACCGCGAACCTGGCCGGATTCGGCGTGCTGGTCGCGGTCGCCTATGCCGTCGCCTGGTTCAAGGGGATGCCGGCCCGGCCGGCGGCGATGCCGGCATGATGCGGCCGGTTCTGATCGCCCTCGCCGCGCTGCTGCTGCCGGCCGCCGGCGCGGATGCCTGCGGCGGCGACGTGCCGTGCCGTGTGGCCGACGGCGAATACCGCATCGCTTTGCCGCCGGGTGGGGCGCCGGCCGGCGTGTATCTGCTCTTCCACGGCTATGAGGGCTCGGCTGCCGACCAGATGCGTGCGGCCGAGCTGATCGCGGTGGCCCGCGCCCACGGCCTGGCCTTCGCCGCCCCGGACGGGCTCGACCACACCTGGTCCTTCGCGACCTCGCCCAGCCACGACCGCGACGAGACCCGCTTCGTCGGCGAGGTGCTGGACGACCTGCAGCGCCGCTTCGGCTTCGGTCCGGACCGGGTGGTGGTCGGCGGCTTCTCGCAGGGTGCGTCGATGGCGTGGTATGTGGCCTGCCATCTCGGCGACCGCGTCGCCGGCGCCGTCACCTTCTCCGGCGTGTTCTGGGACCCGCTGCCGCAGCCGTCCGACTGCCAGGCCGTGCCGCCGCCGCTCGTGCATTTCCATGGCCGCGCCGACCGCACCTTCCCTCTGGCCGGCCGCGCCATCGGCGACCGCTGGCACCAGAGCGACACGTTTCTCAGCCTCGCAGTGCTGAAGGTGCGCGCCGGCTGCCGGCTCGGCGCCGACACGCCGGTGACGATTGCTGGCATCGCCTGCGCCCAGGCGCAGGGCTGCGAGCGCGGCCCGATCACCCTGTGCCTGCACGATGGCGGCCACGAGGTGCAGGCCAACTGGCTGGATGGCGGCCTGAGCGCGCCAGGCCTGCCCGCGGCCCCGATCACGAGCGAGGTTCTGCCATGACCCGAAGCACCCGCCCCGAGGACCCGAAGCGGTCCGACGACGCCGTCGCCCGCGAGCTGGCCCGCAAGGACCGGCGCATCCGCGAGCTGGAGGAGGAGCTGGCCCGGCTGCGCGCTGCGGCGCTGCTGGCCCAGTGACCCCGCAACCCCCGAAAGGAGCCCGTCATGTTCCGTCGCACCCTGCTGGTGCTGGCCGCGCTGGCCTGCATCGCGCCCCTGGCCGCCCCGGCGCAGGAGGCGTCCCGCCCCGTCAATACGCTGGGGGCACCGGCCGATCATGTCGCGATCCGCGGCTACGACCCGGTCGCCTATTTCCGCGAGGGCGGTCCGCGCCAGGGCAAGCCCGAATTCGCCGCGCAGCACGACGGCGCCACCTGGTGGTTCGCCAGCGCCGAGCACAAGGCGCTGTTCGCGGCCGATCCGGAGAAGTACATGCCGGCCTTCGGCGGCTTCTGTGCCTACGGCACGTCGCGCGGCTATCTGGTGAAGATCGAGCCGGAGGCTTGGTCGATCGTCGATGGCCGGCTGTACCTGAACTACGACCTCGGCGTCCGAGACACCTGGCTGAAGGACCCCAAGGGCTACATCGGCCAGGCCAATGCGAACTGGCCCAAGCTCGGCAAGAGCGACATCAAGTGAGCCGCTTCAGCGCCGTGGCATGGTGACGTCCGGCGCCAGCCGCGTCTGCGCCGCCAGGCGGATCGGGGCATTGGCGGCGCCGAAGCCGGCATAGCCGCGGCGCTGCACGATCTCGAAGAAGAACCGGTCGGCGAAGCTGGTGGTGTAGAGCTGGAAGAACTCGCCGCCACTGCCGTCGCGGTCGTACAGGATCCCGGCCTCGCGCAGCCGGTCAAGCAGATCCGGCTCCAGCCCGAAGCGGGCCTCGACGTCGTCGTAATAGTTGGCCGGGATCGGCAGGAACTCGACTCCGGCCTGCCGTATCCGGGCCGCGGCGGCGAAGATGTCGCCCGTCTCCAGCGCGATGTGCTGGATGCCGGAACCGAAGAACTCCGACAGGAAGCGGGCCGACAGGGTGCGCTGGCTCTGCGAGGCGTTCAGCACGATGCGCAGCGTGCCCTCGGTATTCTGCACCACCTGGCTGCGCACCAGCCCCGCGGGGTCCGGGATCTCCAGTTCCGGTGTCTTCGCCAGGTCGAAGATCGAGCTGTAGAACAGCAGCCAGGACAGCATCTCGTCATACTGCATCGACTGCGACAGGTGGTCGATCCGCGCTAGCCCGGCCTCCGGCGTCGGGTCCTCGACCGGGACGAAGTCGACCTCGCGCCATCGCGCCAGTTCGCTGTCGGTATCGACGAGGTAGATCAGGCTGCCGCCGACGCCGCGGATCGCCGGGATCTCCAGCTCGCCCGGCCCCACCTCCTGGCGGAATCCGGTCGCAAGCAGGGCGCCGGCCCGCGCCGTCGCCGCCCGGGCGTCGTCGACCTTGAGGCAGATCGCGCAGGCGGCGGGGCCGTGCATGATGTAGGCAGCATGGGCGTAGCCCTCCTTCTCGCGATTGACGAGAAGGGCGATCCCACCCTGCGACCACAGGGTCACGTCCTTCGACCGGTGCCGGCCGCGCCGGGCGAAGCCGAGGCCGGCGAACAGCGCCTCCAGCTCGATCGCGCCGGCCTCGTCGACCGCGAACTCGACGAACTCGATGCCGAGGCAGCGGGCGCGCTCCGGCAGCAGCGGCCCGCTCCGCTCGGCGGCGGGCTTGCGTCGCTCCAGCGTGTCGGCCAGCTGCAGCAGCGACCGGCGCCCGTCGATCGCGACCGACCGGGCCGAGCCGGCCCGGAAATGGTCGTTGAAGATCTCCAGCGAATAGACGCCGTCATAGCCGGTCGCGGCCATCGCCTCGGTGAAGGCGGTCACCGGCAGGTCGCCCTGGCCCGGCAGGTTGCGGAAATGCCGGCTCCAGGACAGCAGGTCCATCTCCAGACGCGGCGCGTCGGCCAGCTGGACCAGGAAGATCCTGTCGGCCGGGACGGCGCGGATGCTGTCCGGGTCGATGCCGCGCGACAGGGTGTGGAAGCTGTCCAGGATCAGCCCGATGGCCGGATGCTCGGCGCGGCGCACGATCTCCCAGGCGTCGCGGTGGTCGTTGACGTGCCGGCCCCAGGCCAGCGCCTCGAACCCGACCTTCAGCCCGCGCTTCGCCGCCCGTTCCCCCAGCTCGCGGAAATCCGCCGCGGCGCGGTCGATGCCGCCCAGCGCCGCCGGCGAGATGTTGGAGCAGACCAGCAGCAGGTCGGCGCCGAGCTCGCCCATCAGGTCGAATTTCCGCTCGGCCCGGTCGAACACGCGCGTACGCTGCGGTTCGGGCATGCCTTCGAAGTCGCGGAAGGGCTGGAAGGTGGTCACGACCAGCCCGGCGTCACGCACCATCCGCCCGACCTCGCGCGGCGCCGCGTCGAAGGACAGGAAGTCGTTCTCGAAGATCTCGACGCCGTCGAAGCCGGCGGCGGCGATCGCCTCCAGCTTGTCGCGCAGGTCGCCGCTCAGGGACACGGTGGCGATCGACGTCTTCATCGGAACGACCTCCCGGTCCGGCTCACTTCTTGCGCAGCTTGTCCAGCTCGGCCTGCAGCAGCGCGATGGTGTCGGCGCCGATCTTGGGCCGGAACTCCTCGACCACCGGCGCGGTGGCGGCGCGCAGCTTCGCCACCTCGTCGGGCGGCAGCTCGGTGATCTCCATGCCGTTGGCGCGGATCTCGTCCAGCGCCTTGGCGTCGGCCTCGCGCGACACCTGGCGCTGATAGTCCCGCGCCTCGGTCGCGGCCGCCTGCAGCACCGCCCGCTCCTCGTCGTTCAGCTTGTCCCAGAACGATTTGCTGACCAGGACGATCTGCGGGTTGTATTGGTGCCGGGTCAGGGTCAGGTATTTCTGCACCTCGTAGAACTTGGCGTTCAGGATGTTGGCCGACGGGTTCTCCTGGCCGTCGACCGTGCCGGTGTCCAGCGCGCCGTACAGCTCGGGATAGGGCATCGGCACGGCGTTGGCGCCGAGCGCGTTGAACACAGCGATCGGGATCGGCGACTGGATGGTCCGGATCTTCAGCCCCTTGATGTCGTCGACCTTCGCCACCGCATGCCGGTTGTTGGTCAGGTTGCGGAACCCGAGCTCCCAATAGGCCAGGCCGACCAGCCCCTTCTCGGGCAGCAGGGTCAGCAGATGATTGCCGAAGGCGCCGTCCATCACCGCGTCGGCCTCCTGCGGCGTGTCGAACAGGAAGGGCAGGTCGACCGCGCCGAAGGCCGGGGCGTTGCCGGCCAGGATGCCGGCATTCATCACCGTCATCTCGACGATGCCGCCCTGCAGCCCCGACAGGGTCTGCACGTCGCCGCCCAGCGTGCCGCCGGGGAACAGCTGCACCGTGATCTTGCCGCCGCTCTTCTCGGCGACGATGGCGGCGAACTTCTCCATGCCCACGACCTGGGGATGGCCCTTGCTGTTCGCCGCCGCGAACTTGATGTGCTGCTCGCGGATCTCGGCCTGCGCCGCGGGGGCCAGCAGCAGCGCCGCCGACAGCGCGGCGATCAGGCCGGTCAGGGTCCTGGACATGACGATCCTCCCAAGGATTGTTCGTTGGTGTCGGCCGGCGCGGTCATCGGGCCAGCCATTTGGCCGGAACCGTCACCAGCTCCGGGAACAGGATCAGCAGGGCCAGCACCGCCAGCTCGGCCAGGAGGAAGGGCCAGACGCCCTTCATCAGGTCCTCCATGGACAGCTTCGACACGCCGCAGACGACGTTCAGCACGGTGCCGACCGGCGGGGTGATCAGGCCGATCGAATTGTTGATGATGAACAGCACGCCGAAATAGACCGGATCGATGCCCGCCTGCCTGATCACCGGCATCAGCACCGGCGTCAGGATCAGGATGGTCGGCGTCATGTCCATGGCGGTGCCGACGGCGACGACCAGCAGCATGATCACCGCCATCAGCAGGATCGGACTGTCCATGAACGGGTCGAGCATGGCGGCGAGCTGGCCGGGCAGGTCGGCGACGGTGATCAGCCAGGCGGAGACGCCGGCGGCCGCCACCAGGAACATCACCACGGCGGTGGTCCTGGCGGCCGAGACGAACACCTCGAACAGCTGCCCGGGGCTGAGCTCGCGGTACACGACCATCGCCACGAACAGCGAATAGACCGCGGCGACCACGCCGGCCTCGGTCGGGGTGAACACGCCGAATTTCAGCCCGACGACGATGATCACCGGCAGCAGCATCGCCCACAGGCTGTCGATCAGGGCGCGCAGGCGTTCGGCTCCGCTGCGGCGCGGCGGCAGGTCGATCTGCTCGCGCCGGGCCACCAGCAGCCAGGCGACGCACAGGGCCAGCGCGATCATCAGGCCGGGCGCGATGCCGGCCAGGAACAGCTTGGTGATCGAGACGCCGCCGATCACGCCGAACAGCACGAAGCCGATGCTGGGCGGGATGATCGGGCCGATGATCGAGGCCGAGGCGATCAGCCCGCCGGACCGGCCGGCGCCATGGCCCGATTTCAGCATCATCGGCAGCAGCAGGGCGCTCAGCGCCGCGGCATCGGCCAGGGCCGACCCGGACAGGCTGGACAGCAGGCAGGCGGCCAGGATGACGACGAAGCCGAGCCCGCCGCG
Source organism: Inquilinus sp. OTU3971 (assembly GCF_038440215.1). NCBI lineage: Bacteria > Pseudomonadati > Pseudomonadota > Alphaproteobacteria > Rhodospirillales > Rhodospirillaceae > Inquilinus > Inquilinus sp. OTU3971. The sequence goes on from NZ_JASATH010000150.1 coordinate 7,775, forward strand.
GATATGCCCGACCAGCGCCATGGCGAGGTCGACGATGCGGCGCGACAGGCCGCCGGTGTTCATCACCTCGCCGGCCAGCATGAAGAAGGGCACGGCCATCAGCGGGAAGCTGTCGGCGCCGTTGATCACGTTCTGGGCGACGATCTGGGAGTCGAACAGGCCGAGATGGATCATCAGCGCGACGCCGCTGAGGATCAGGGCGAAGGCGATCGGCATGCCGATCGCCATGGTGCCCAGCAGCGACGACAGGAAGACCGCGACGACCACGGCTCAGCGCTTCCTGGCAGTTCGGGGGGCCGCGGGCGCGTCGAGGCCGGCGAGCTCCTCGGAGTCGCGGACCAGGATCAGCTCCTCCGGCCCGGCGCGGCCGAGCAGCAGGCGCGCGAGATCGGCCAGGATGATCAGCGCGGCCGGCACGGCGAAGGCGATGCCGGCGCCGTACATCAGCGCCATCGGATAGCCCACGGCCGGCGAGGCGACGTCGAGGTTGATCACCGCCTGCTCGACGCTGCCCTTCAGCAGCAGCCAGATCGCCAGCAGCGCCAGCGCGCCGGACAAGGCGAGGCAGGCCTTGGCCGCCGGCCGGGGCAGGCGGCGCAGCAGCGTGTCGATGCCGATATGGCCGCGCTCGCGCAGCGCCACCACTGCGCCGAGGAAGATCAGCCAGACGAAGAACAGCCGCGACAGCTCCTCCGACGCGGTAAGGCCCTGGTTGAAGGCATAGCGCAGCACGACGTTGCCGAAGACCAGCACCACCATCCCGGCCAGCAGCAGGGCGATCAGCAGCTTCAGCAGCGCGAAATAGCTCTCGATGGCAAGACGCATCGGGCTCTCCCTGTGGTGGCCGCCGGCCGCGGCTTCGCCGGTTCTGAATTCTTCTTCCTCACAAATGTACGAACTGGTACGTATAGTCAAGTCTCTGGCGCGAACCGGCAGCAATCGGACCGAAAACCGCTTGTTCGCGGCCGTGAAGTTCCGGAGAAGTAGAAGCGTGTCCGCCGATCGGGCGGCGGCGGCGGTGCGGGGGACGGGCCAGGAGATGGCGGGCAGGACCAGATCGGTCGCGGCGGAGCGGAAGACCGCCCGCAAGAACGACCCCGAGCGCACCAGGCAGGATATTCTCGAGGTCGCGACCGAGGAGTTCGCGACCCATGGGCTGAGCGGCGCGCGCGTCGACGCGATCGCGGAGCGGACCCGCACCTCCAAGCGCATGATCTACTATTACTTCGGCGGCAAGGAGGGGCTGTACCACGCGGTGCTGGAGAAGGCCTATGCCGACATCCGCACCGCCGAGGCGGCGCTACATCTGGAGGACTTGGCCCCGGAGGAAGCGATGCGGCGGCTGGCCGAGTTCACCTTCGACTATGACGAGGCGCATCCCGATTTCATCCGCCTGGTCAGCATCGAGAACATCCACCGGGCCGAGCATCTGGCGCACACCGCCTCGATCCGCAGCACCAATCTCGGTATCGTCCAGACCATCGCCGCGATCCTGGAGCGCGGGCGCAAGGCGGGCGTGTTCCGGGCCGAGATCGAGCCGGTCGACCTGCACATGCTGATCAGCGCCTTCTGCTTCTTCCGCGTCTCCAACCGCCACACCTTCGGCACCATCTTCCGCCGCGACCTGTCGGAGCCGGGCTTGCGCGAGACGCACCGGCGGATGATCGGCGACGCCGTCATCCGCCTGCTGCAGGGCGAGGCGGCGGTCGCGCCCGCTGCTACCCCGGCCCGAGCGAGGCGAAGTGGCGGGCCATCCGGTCGGAATCCGGCGTGATGCCGGTGAACAGCCGGAACGCCTCGACCGCCTGGAACACGGCCATGCCGCCGCCGTCGAGGGTGCGGCAGCCGCGGGCGCGGGCGACGCGCAGCAGCTCGGTCTCGAGCGGGAAGTAGACGATCTCGGCGACCCAGTGCCGCGGCGCCAGCAGCTCGGCCGGCAGCGGCAGGCCGGGATGCTTCGCCATCCCGGTCGGGGTGGCGTGGATCAGCCCGTCCGCCGCGGCCATGGCGGCGGGAAGGTCGGTGCCGGCCACCGCGCGGCCCGGCCCGAACCGGGCGGACAGGCCGGCGGCGGCGGCCTCGGCCCGAGCCTGGTCGACATCGAAAACCGTGAGCTCGCCGACCCCGAGGGTCAGGGCGGCATGCGCCACCGCGGCCCCCGCGCCGCCGGCGCCGAGCTGGACCGCGCGGTCCCTGCGCACATCCGGCAGGCCGCGCCGAAAGCTCTCGGCGAAGCCCCACCAATCGGTGTTGTGGCCGGTCCGCCGGCCATCCTCGAACACCACCGTGTTGACGGCGCCCAGCGCCCGCGCGTCGTCGGACAGCGCGTGCAGCAGCGGGATCACCGCCTGCTTGCAGGGATGGGTGATGTTGAGCCCGGCGAAGCCGCGCCGCTCCGCCGCCGCGACCAGCTCCGGCAGGGCCTCGACGCCGCGGCCGAGCCCTTCGAGGTCGATCAGCTCGTAATCGTAGCGCAGCCCCTGTTCCGCCCCCTCGCGCATATGCATCGCCGGCGTCCGCGACGCCTGGATGCCGGTGCCGATCAGGCCGACGCGAAGGGTGGTCGGGCGGATATGGGTCACGGGCGGGGACCCGCGCCGGACCGTCCGGCCGGTTCGGTTCCGCAAGGATGTGCGGTGCGTCCTGGACGATTCATGCTTCCCCGCCGATGTTTCTCCACGAAGAAATGTACTAACTGGTACGTTCATGTCAATCGCCGTGGAACGAGCTCAGGACGCCGGATCGGGGGTTGCGGTATGCTGCCCATCTTGAATTGTCGCTGTTGAGCGGCCAGTTGGACGACGGCGCCGAGGACTCTCGGGGCTGATGACGAGGGGGCGATGCCATCCACTGACCTGACGCGCCGGTCGACGATCATGATCGCCGACGACGAGCCGGCCAGTGCTGTGCCGCCAGAGCGGCCGCTGAAGCACGAGGGTCTCTCCCGGCTGCCGACGCTCGAACTCGCCCGGCACGCCTTGGCGCGGCCGGAAACCGAACGGCCGCTGTTCGAGTGAAGCCCCGGCGCCGCCGGATCCTCCATCCCCCACCACTCCGAGGGACCTCTCGTGGACTTCTCCTGGATCTCCGACCCGACCGCCCTGATTGCCCTGGCGACCCTCGTCGTCATGGAGGTCGTGCTGGGCATCGACAACCTGATCTTCATCTCGATCCTGACCAACAAGCTGCCTGAGCATCAGCGCAGCAGGGCACGCCGGATCGGCATCGGGCTGGCGCTGTTCCTGCGGCTCGGCCTGCTGGGCACGGTCTCGATCATCGTCCAGCTCACCGAGCCGGTGTTCGAGGTCCTCGGCCATCCCTTCTCGTGGCGCGACCTGATCCTGATCGGCGGCGGCCTGTTCCTGGTGTGGAAGGCGACGAAGGAGATCCACCACAGCGTCGACCCGGTCCCGGCCGACGACGTCTTCGGCACCGCCAAGGCGACGCTGGGCTTCGGCGCGGCGATCGGGCAGATCCTCCTGCTCGACCTGGTGTTCTCACTCGACAGCATCATCACGGCGGTCGGTATGACCGACCATGTGGCGATCATGGTGATCGCGGTGATCGTCGCCGTGGCGGTGATGCTGGCCGCCGCCGATCCGCTGTCCCGCTTCATCCACGCCAATCCGACCGTGGTGATGCTGGCGCTGGGCTTCCTGATGATGATCGGCATGACGCTGATCGCGGAAGGCTTCGGCGCCCATGTGCCGAAGGGCTACATCTACGCCGCGATGGCGTTCTCGGCCCTGGTCGAGGGGCTGAACATGCTGTCCCGCCGGGCTGCGCAGCGCCGCAAGGCCAAGCACTGACCGGGACATGGGATAGGGCCGTCTGCGGCCTTATCCCACCCGCGGCAGGCTGATGGTGGCGCGCAGGCCCTTGGCCTGGTTGGCCAGGATGATGTCGCCGCCATGGTGGCGCACGATGGTGCGGGCGATCGACAGGCCGAGGCCGACACCGCCGGTCTCCAGGTTGCGCGAATTCTCGATCCGGAAGAACGGGGCGAAGACCTGCTCGGCGGCGGCGTCCGGGATCCCCGGCCCGTCATCCTCGATCACGATCTCGACACCGTCGCCGCCTCGCGCCACATGGACGCGGGCGCGCTCGCCGTAGCGGACGGCGTTCTCGACCAGGTTGCGGATGGCGCGGCGCAGCGCGTCGGGCCGGCAGCGATAGCTGATCTTCGGCCCCTCCTGGAAGGTGACGTCCCGGCCCAGCTCGGCCAGGTCGTCGCACAGGCTCTCGACCAGCGCCGGCAGGTCGACGGCGCGGGTGCCCTCGGCCGTTGCCTCCTCGCGGGCGAAGGCCAGCGTGGCCTCGGTCATCTTCTGGACCTCGGCGATGGTCGCCAGCATCTTGTCCCGCTCCTCCGCATCGGCGACGAATTCGGCCCGCAGGCGCAGCGAGGTCAGCGGCGTGCGCAGGTCGTGGCCGATCGCCGCCAGCATGCGGGTGCGGTCCTCGACGAAGCGCTGCAGCCGCTCCTGCATCCGGTTGAAGGCCTCGGCGGTGTTGCGGATGTCGTCCGGCCCCGCCTCCGGCAGCGGCGCTCCGGATTCGCCCCGGCCCAGCGCCTCGGCGGCGACGGCCAGACGCCGCATCGGCCGGGCGATGCCGCGGGCGACGATGATGCCGAACACCGACAGCACGATCGCCGTGACCGCGACCGACACCACCGACTGGTTGGTCCAGAACGAATTGCCGGTCGATTTGGCATAGGCGCTGTTCAGCCAGGCGCCGTTGCCCAGCTCCACCGACAGGCCCATGCCGTAGGCCTGGTCGAGATAGAGGAACTTGGCCGGGCCAGACAGCGGCCAGGCATGGGCCGGCACGTCCGCCCAGGGCGTGGTGGCGGCCGCCGTGGCCGTGCCGATGCCGAGGATCTGGGCCGATTCCCGCCGGTCCTGGGGCTTGTCCTTGTCCGGCTTCGGGGCTTTCGGCCCCCAGGGCGTCACGCTCGGCAGCGGCTTCGCCAGCTGGGTCCAGGCCTCGCGCCGCCAGGCCGTGGCGTCGCCAGGGCCGTCGGGCGACACCCAGAAGCGGCTGTAGGAGGTGCCGCTGGCGCTCAGGATGTCGTCCTGCAGCGCCGGCGGTGTCGCCTCCAGCAACCGGGCCAGCGACGCGGTGCGGCTGAAGAACTCGCTCTTGGCGGCGGCCTTCAGCGCCTGGCCGCGCTCGTCCCACGAGATCAGGAAGCCGATGCCCTGCGACAGGGCAAGGGCCAGCAGCATCAGCCCGATGAACTGGGCCGCCAGGCTGTGGGTCCACCATCGCCTCATGCCGGCTCGACCTCCGCCACGAAGCTGTACCCGCCGCCCCAATGGGTCTTGATCAGGGCCGGCACCTTGGGGTCGGCCTCGATCTTCTTGCGCAGGCGGCTGACTTGGTTGTCGATGCTGCGGTCGAAGCTGTCGGCGGCGCGGCCGACGGTCAGGTCCAGCAACTGGTCGCGGCTGAGCACCAGCCCGGCATGGTCGAGGAAGGCGTTCAAGAGCCGGAACTCCGCGGTGCTGAGCGCGACCGCCACGCCGTCCTCTCCGACCAGCTCGCGCCGGCCGACATCGAGCAGCCAGCGGTCGAAGCGCAGCGCCTTCGCCTTCAGCCGGCCGCGCTGCGGCGGCAGGCTGTTGACCCGGCGCAGCACCGCCTTGATGCGGGCCAGGAGCTCGCGCGGGTTGAACGGCTTGGTGAGGTAGTCGTCGGCGCCGATCTCGAGGCCGATGATGCGGTCGGTGTCCTCCGCCATCGCGGTCAGCAGGATCACCGGCACCTCGCCGGTGCCGCGCAGGTAGCGGCACAGCGACAGCCCGTCCTCGCCCGGCATCATGACATCGAGCACGATCAGGTCGGGCGCGCTGCGCTCGAGCATGCGGCGCAGCGCCGCCGCGCTCTCGGCGACGCTGACCCTGTAGCCGTGCTGGGACAGGTATTTGCCGACGAGGTCGCGGATGTCGCGATGGTCGTCGACGACGGCGATGTGCGGTACGGATTCCATGGTGCGCTCCACGGTCGAACATACCGAAAACGGCGCAAGACCCCGCGCAGGAAATTGTATCAGATTGTCTCGAACCGCGGGTTTGCGACACTCCGTGACTCAAAAGCCGGTCCGCCGACAGATCCCTGCGACAGTTGCCGCCCATAGTGCCCCTGTCAGCTCAACAGCGATGGTCAGGGCGATGTGGGCAATCGGACAGAACGGCCATGGCGGTCCCGGGCGGATGCCGGCGCTGCGCAGGGCCGCCCCGGGCCTGGACCGGACGCCGCGCTCCGCCTTCGCCGCGGTGATGTTCGCCGACATCGTCGGCTTCACCCGGCTGTGCGAGACGCTGGAGCCGGCGGGCACCTTTGCCCTGCTGTCCGGCTTCCACCAGCGCATGGCGGAGGCGGTGGTGGAGCACGGCGCCGCCATCGGCGATCCGATCGGCGACGGGATTATGGCGGTGTGGTGCGGCCCGGCGCCGGCCGTCGCGCGCTCGGCCCTGCGCTGCGGCTTCGCCATGCTGGAGGCGATCGAGGACTGGAACCGGGCGCGGCGTGACGGCCTGCCTCTGCGCATCGGAATCGGCCTGCATGCCGGCACGGTGATGATCGGCCGGGTCGGTGCCGCCGGGCACGACAAGCTCGGCGCCTTCGGCGACACGGTGAACGTCGCCCACCGGCTGGAGCGGATGACCCGGGCCCATCACAGCGACATCATCGTCTCGGAGGAGCTGTTCCGGGCCGTGGCCCTGCACCACCCGGCGGAGCGCCGGCTGGCCTGGTTCCCCGCCGGCGGCCGGGCCGACATTCCCGGCCGGGCGGAAGGGATGGCGATCCGCGCCGCCGTGCTTGCCTGAGCCGCCCCAGGGAATCGTATCAAACTGTGCGGCCCGGTCGGCACCGCGACATTCCGCGACAAACCCGCCGGCCCATCGGCACAGTTCTGCGACATCGGGCCGGCATGGTGTGTGCATCAGCGAAAGGGATGACCCCCATGCATGACGCGACACAGATCCGGCCCGCCGCTGCCATCGAGGGCGGGCCGGCGATCGATCCCGAATGGATCGAGCCCGGCTGGAGCCCGCCGGTGGACCGGCTGGCCCTGAGCTGGGACGAGGTGGCGGCGAGCTGGCTGGCGGCCTGCGGGCTGCTGGCGGTCCTCGGCGTTGCTGCGATCATCGGCCGCGAGCCGATGGGCGAGCCCGTCTACCTCTCGGCCGGGCTGCCCGGCGTCGGCCTCACGGTCGGCGCGGAGGATTGCCGGGCCGTGAATCCCGCTGCCGGAGGCACCGAGCCCTTCGTCTTCGCCCCGCGCCCCCAGGGCCGGGCCTGACACATCTGTCGACCCCCAACGGAGAGATGTTCCTGATGACCTTGGCCCGACCGGCCTTGCTGCTGGCCTTCGCGGCGCTGCTCGGCGCCCCCTTGCCCGCCGCCGCGCAGGATGCCGCGGCGGGCGAGCGTGCCTTCCGCACGCGCTGCGCCACCTGCCACAGCGTCGAGCCCGGGCAGAACCGGGCCGGCCCCAGCCTGGCCGGCATCGTCGGCCGCAAGGCCGGCAGCGTCGAAGGCGCCCGCTATTCCCAGGCCCTGCGCGACTCCGGCGTCACCTGGGACGCCCGGTCGCTCGACGGCTTCCTGGCCGATCCACGCGGGACCGTGCCCGGCACCAGCATGACGGTGCGCCTCACCGACGCCGCGCAGCGCGCCGCGATCATCGCCTACCTGTCCGGCCGCTGAGCCGGAGGGGAATTGTATCAAACCGTGTCAGCGGGCCGTTTCGCGACGGCTCGCGACAAAGGCCGGGGCCGCCGGACAAGGTTCTGCGACAGCCGGCCCCCAGGCTTCGATCGTGCAACCACCACAGGAGACGTGTCGTGATCACCAGACTCCCCGTTCCGGTCCTGGCCGGCTTCGCCCTGCTGGCCACCATCGGCACCGCCCTGGCCCAGGGCGACGGCTGCATCCAGCGCAACACCAGCGCCGGGGCGCAGAGCACCCCGACGACCACGACGGCGCCGGCCCCGGCGTCGGATGCCAAGCCGAGCTGAAACGAGGCGGGCACCGGCCCCACCGGTGCCCGCCCGCCGCGTGACGGCATCCCGGCCCCACCCAGCTCAACCGCGAGGCAGCCATGGCCTTCACCCTCAGGATCAACGGATCCGAGCGCAGCGTCGACGTCGAGCCCGATACGCCCCTGCTGTGGGTGCTGCGGGAGCAGATCGGCCTGACCGGCACCAAATACGGCTGCGGCATCGCCCAATGCGGCGCCTGCACCGTGCATATCGACGGCGTCGCCACCCGGTCCTGTGCGATGCCGGTCAGTTCGATCACGCCGGAACAGCAGATCGTCACCATCGAGGGGCTGTCGCCCGACGGCTCGCACCCGGTGCAGCAGGCTTGGCTCGCCCTCGACGTGCCGCAATGCGGCTACTGTCAGGCCGGCATGATCATGGCCGCGGCGGCGCTGCTGCAGCAGAACCGCAGCCCGACCGACGACGACATCTCCACCGAGATCACCAACATCTGCCGCTGCGGCACCTACAACCGGGTGCGGGCGGCGATCAAGCAGGCCGCCGCCAATGGCGGCTCGGTCCAGAGCGGCTGAGGGAGGCCCCGATGACGATCGTGCAGAGCGTATCGCGCCGCGGATTCATCGTCAGTGCCGCCGCCGCGATCGGCGGGCTGTCTTTGGGCTTCCGCGTGCCCTTCGCCGGCGAGGCCCTGGCGGCCGAGGCGGTGCCCGAGATCAATGCCTGGGTGGTGATCCAGCCGGACGAGACCGTGGTGATCCGGATCGCCCGCTCCGAGATGGGGCAGGGCACGCTGACCGGCCTGGCCCAGCTGGTGGCTGAGGAGCTGGGCTGCGACTGGTCCCGCGTCACCACCGAATACCCGACCCCGGGCGAGAACATCGCCCGCGACCGGATCTGGGGCAATTTCTCCACCGGCGGCAGCCGCGGCATCCGCGAATCGCAGGACTATGTCCGCAAGGGCGGGGCGGCGGCGCGCGAGATGCTGGTCGCGGCCGCGGCGGCGGAATGGCAGGTGCCGGCGGCGGAGTGCGCGGTCGACAAGGGCGTGATCACCCATGCCGCCAGCGGCCGCAGCACCACCTTCGGCAAGGTGGCGACCGCGGCCGCGCAGCTGACGCCACCGGCCGACATCAAGCTGAAGGACCCGAAGGACTGGACCATCGCCGGCAAGCCGCTGCCGCGGCTGGACACGGCGGACAAGCTGACCGGCAGGCAGGTCTACGGTTCCGACATCGTCCGGCCCGGCATGCTGAACGCCGCGATCAAGGCCTGCCCGGTGTTCGGCGGCAAGCTGAAGAGCTTCGATGCCGCCGCCGTCGCCGGCATGCCCGGCGTGCGCCAGGTGGTGCAGGTCGACGATACCGCCGTGGCCGTGGTGGCCGACACCTGGTGGCGGGCCAAGACCGCGCTGGACGCCCTGCCGGTCGTCTGGGACGAAGGCCCCAACACCGGCATCAGCAGCGCCTCGATCGCCGAGATGCTGGCCGCCGGGCTCGATGCGGACGATGCCTTCATCGGCAACCAGGCGGGCGATGCGCGCAAGGCGATCGCCGGCGCGGCGAAGACGGTCACGGGCGTCTACGCCTTCCCGTTCCAGAACCACGCCACGATGGAGCCGATGAACGCCACGGCGCTGTGGACGCCGGAGCGCTGCGAGGTCTGGGTGCCGACCCAGAACGGCGAGGCCAGTCTGGCGGCGGCGGCCGAGGCGGCCGAGCTGCCGGTGCGGCAATGCGAGGTGTACAAGATCCATCTCGGCGGCGGCTTCGGCCGGCGCGGCAATTTCCAGGACTATGTGCGGCAGGCGGTGCGTATCGCGAAGCAGATCCCCGGCACGCCGGTGAAGCTGCTGTGGTCGCGCGAAGAGGACATGCTGCACGGCGCGTATCATCCCACCACCCAGTGCAAGCTGACCGGCGTGCTCGATGCGGACGGCACCCTGACGGCGCTGCACATGCGGATCTCCGGCCAGTCGATCCTGGCTTCGGTGCGGCCGGAGGGCATGCAGAACGGCATGGACCCGGTGGTGTTCCAGGGCCTGGTCGGCAGCGGGGCGGAAGGGGTGATCGGCTACACTGTCCCGAACCTGCTGGTCGACCACGCCATGCGCAACCCGCCGGTGCCGCCGGGCTTCTGGCGCGGCGTCAACCTGAACCAGAACGCGGTCTACCTGGAGTGCTTCATCGACGAGCTGGCCCATGCCGCCGGGCAGGACCCGCTGGCCTTCCGCCGCAAGCTGATGGCGAACCACCCGAAGCATCTCGCGGTGCTGGAGGCGGTGGCCGAGCGGATCGGCTGGGGCAGCCCGCCGCCGGAGAGCCGGCATCGCGGCCTGGCCCAGATCATGGGCTTCGGCAGCTATGTCGCCGCCGCGGCCGAGGTCTCGGTCACCGACGGGCGCCTGCGGATCCACCGCATCGTCGCCGCGACCGACCCTGGCCACGCCGTCAACCCGGCGCAGATCGAGCGGCAGATCGAGGGGTCCTTCGTCTACGGTCTGTCGGCCTGCCTCTACGGCGAATGCACGGTCAAGGGCGGCCGCATGGAGCAGGAGAATTTCGACACCTACAACGTGCTGCGCATGGACGAGATGCCGGCGGTGGAGACGATCATCATCCCCTCCGGCGGCTTCTGGGGCGGGGTCGGGGAGCCGACCATCGCGGTCGCCGCCCCGGCGGTGCTGAACGCGGTCTTCGCCGCCACCGGCAAGCGCATCCGCACCCTGCCCCTGGTGAACCACGACCTGAAGAGCGCATGACCACGCGCCTGATCCTGGTCGCCATCGGGGTGCTGTCAGCCGCGGCTCCGGCCGCGGCGCAGCCTTCCGGCGCCGCCTCTTGCTCCGGCTGCCATGCGCCGGCAGGGGCGGGGCCGGTACCGAGCCTGGAGGGCCGCCCGGCCGCGGAGATCGCCGCTTCCATGGCGGCGTTCCGAAGCGGCGAGCGGCCGGCGACGGTGATGGATCGAATCGCCAAGGGCTTCACCGATGAGGAAACGCGTGCGATCGCGGAATGGCTCGCCGGCCGGCAAGACCATGCCCGGCCGTAGGGCCGTCCTCCAGGGCATCGCGGCCGGCGGGGCCGTGCTCTGGGCGCCGGCTGTGCTGGGGCAGGGCAGGGCCCGCGCGGTCGTGGTCGGCGGCGGCTTCGGCGGGGCCAGCTGTGCCCGCGCCCTGCGTCGCCACGACGTGGCGGTGACGCTGGTCGAGCCGGAGGAGCGCTTCACCGCCTGCCCCTTCAGCAACGAGGTGATCGCCGGCCTGCGCGACCTCGACGCCCAGCGCTTCGGCTATGACGGGCTGCGGCGGGAGGGCGTCGAGATCGCCCGGCGCAGCGCCGTCGCGGTCGACGCCGGGGCCCGGCGGGTGCGGCTCGACGACGGGTCGGACCTCGCCTATGACCGGCTGGTGCTGGCACCCGGCATCGAGCTGCGCTTCGACGCCCTGCCCGGCTACGACCAGGCCGCCGCCGAGGCGATGCCGCATGCCTGGAAGGCGGGCGAGCAGACGCTGCTGCTGCGCCGCCAGCTGGAGGCGATGCCGGATGGCGGCGTGGTCGCGATCGCGGCCCCGGCCAACCCGTTCCGCTGCCCGCCCGGGCCCTATGAGCGGGCCAGCCTGATCGCGCATTACCTGAAGACGCGCAAGCCGCGCTCGAAGCTGATCGTGCTCGACGCCAAGGACGCCTTCTCGAAGCAGCGGCTGTTCCAGGCCGCCTGGGCGGCGTTGTATCCGAACCTCCTGGAATGGGTGCCGCTGTCCTCCGGCGGCCGGGTCACCGAGGTCGATGCCGCGACGAAGACGCTGGTCACCGAATTCGGCAGCCATCGCGCCGATGTCGCCAACGTCATCCCGCCGCAGCGGGCCGGTGCCATCGCCCAGGCCGCCGGCGTCGCCGACCAGACCGGCTGGTGCCCGATCGACCCGGTCACCTTCGAATCCCGGCTGCAGCCCGGCATCCATGTGATCGGCGACGCCGCCATCGCCGGCGCCATGCCGAAATCCGCCTTCGCCGCCAACGGCCAGGCGCAGGTCTGCGCCGCCGCCGTCGCCGGCCTGCTGCAAGGCGAGGCGCCGGCGGAGCAGAAGCTGGTCAACACCTGCTACAGCCTGATCGCGCCCGGCTACGGCATCTCGATCGCCGGGGTCTACCGGCCGGCCGACGGGCTGTTGCGCGAGGTCGAGGGCGCCGGCGGCACCAGTCCGCTCGACGCGCCGCCGGAGTTTCGGGAGATGGAGGCCCGTTACGCCCAGGCCTGGTTCGAGACCATCACCGGGGCGGTGTTCGGATGAGAGGGGTGACCCCTCTGATCCTGGCCGCGCTCGCCACCGCGACGCCGGCGGCCGCGCAACCCTATGTCGTCGAGGGCGACGCCATCCCGCAATCGCTGACCGGCCGGCCGGGCGACCCGGCCCGGGGCCAGGCGCTGATGGCCGACCGGCAGCGCAGCCTGTGCTCCCTGTGCCATCCCGGCCCCTTCGCCCCGCCGCACCAGCAGGGCACGCTGGCGCCCGACCTGCGCGGCATCGGCGCGCGTTTGGATGAAGGTCAGCTGCGGCTCAGGGTGGTCGACATCAAGCGGTTGGTCCCGGATTCGATCATGCCGTCCTATGCCAGGACCGAAGGCTTCGAGCGCGTCGCCACGGCTTGGCAGGGCAAGCCGGTGCTGACGGTGGCGGAGATCGAGGACGTGATCGCCTATCTCGCGACGCTGAAGGAGTGAGCGATGGCGGACCACTCGGGCAAATCCATTCGCCCAGACAAGATAAGTCCCCCCTCCCCTTGAGGGAGGGGGGCAGGGGGGGGGGTGGGGC
>NZ_JASATH010000151.1:0-20495 GCF_038440215.1 Inquilinus sp. OTU3971
CCGCGGGAGGGGGTAGGGGGAGGGGGCTGTCGATGACGGACTGGGGCGTTGAGCATCCAAGATCGTTGCCGAATTGGGCGCTGTTCGGCATCGGTTTCGACTGCGCCAAACCCCTCCCCCTACCCCCTCCCGCAAGGGGAGGGGGAGAGTGAAAACGCCAGCAAGCGCTCTTCTGCGATCCCCTTGTGACCAAGGGAAAAAGGAGGGCGACGAGCCGCGCATCAGAAGAACGTCCGGATGGCGCCCGAGACGCGGTAGTCGTCCTCCACCACCATCATCACCTGCCATTTGTCGAAGGTGGTGCAGGGGTGGGAGATGCCGCAGCAGACCAGGTCGCCGACCTGCGGGTCGAAACCCTCCGGCAGCTTCAGATAGGCGTGCTGGTCGTTCATCGAGGTGAGCACGGCGCCGGCCGGCACCGGCTGCGACGCGGCGGCGCCGGCGGGGCGCCACAGGGTCGGGATCGGCAGCTCGATGTCGTAGGACACGTCGCGCTTGCCCATGGTCAGCAGCGCCAGCCCCGGCTCCGGCCGCGACTGCACCATCGACCAGACCTCCAGCGCCGGCGCCAGGTCGCCGTGCCGGCGCCAGTCGGCCGGAATGCGGCGGACGACATGCTGGAACAGCCGGGTGTACTGGCCGGAATCATGGGTCAGGTAGCAGCCGCTGCGCACCACCACCCGGGTCGGGCGCGACAGCCGGACCTCGGCGAGCCTGCGGGCGACGATGTCGTAATAGGCCGAGCCGCCGGCGCTCAGCAGCACCGGGGTGTCGGCCGGCAGGGCGGCGAACAGCCCGGCGCGGTCGATCTCCGCCGCCAGCGCCGCCAGCCGGTCGAGGAAGCCGGCGACGGCGATCTCGTCCGCCGCCGCGTCCCTGGTGACGACCAGCCCCTCATAGCCCTCGACGCCGCGCAGGGCGAGACCAGGAGCGTCCGCCGCGGCGCGGGCTACCTCCAGCGCCTCGGCGGCGGTCCGGCAGCCGGTGCGGCCCCCGGCCATGCCGAGCTCGACCAGGAGCCCCAGCGGGCGCTGCGGCGGCGTCGCCCGGGCGGCCTCGGCCAGCCGGCGCACCCCGGCGACGGAATCGACCAGGCAGAACGCCTCCAGCGCCGGGTCGGCGGCCAGCGCCGCCAGCACCGAGCGCATCGCCGCGGCGTCGACCAGCTGGTTGGCGACCAGGATCCGCTTCACCCCGAAGCGGCGGCACACCTCGAACTGCTGGGCGGTGGCGACGGTGATGCCCCAGGAGCCGTTGGCGAGCTGCAGGTCGAACAGCTGCGGGCTCATCGTGGTCTTGCCGTGCGGCGCCAGGGCGACGCCGGTCTCGGCCAGGATGTCGCGCATCCAGCGGACGTTGCGCTCCAGCACCGACCGCTTCAGCAGCGCCTGCGGGAAGGGCAGGTCGCCGGACAGCGCGTTCCAGCCCTGGTCGCCGATGCTGCGGAACGGGATCGGCTCGAGGTCGGGCGGCAGGCCCTTGCTGGCGCCGTCGACGGGTGAGTCGAGGATCGGGTCGAGGGCGAGGACGGACGCCTGCATGACGGGGCTTCCTTCAGATGCGGCGGCCGGAGGCCGCGTCGAACAGATGGGCGTGGGCGGCGAGGGGGGCGAGCGGCACCACGTCGCCCGGCGCCACCGGCCGGCGGCCATGCATCACCGCGGCGATGCGGGTGCCGGCCAGGGTGCCGTAGAGATGGATCTCGGCGCCGGTGGGCTCCACGAGATCGATGGTCACCGGCACGCCGCCCTGGCCGTCGGCCAGGGTGAAATGCTCCGGCCGCACGCCCAGCAGCACCGGCTGGTCGTCCTCGGCCGCGCGGTCGGGGGCGGGCAGGCGGGTGCCATCCTCGGCCTCCACCACCGGCCCCCCGGCGCCGCGGCGGTAGCGGCCGGGCAGGAAGCTCATGGCCGGCGAGCCGAGGAAGCCGGCGACGAAGATGTTGGCCGGCAGGTCGTAGAGATCCAGCGGCTTGCCCTGCTGCTCGATCCGGCCGGCGTTCATCACCACGATCCGGTCGGCCAGCGTCATCGCCTCGATCTGGTCGTGGGTGACGTAGACGATGGTGGTGCCGAGGCGGCGGTGCAGCGCCTTGATCTCGGTGCGCATCTGCACCCGCAGCTTGGCGTCGAGGTTCGACAGCGGCTCGTCGAACAGGAACACGGCTGGGTCGCGCACGATCGCCCTTCCCATGGCGACGCGCTGGCGCTGGCCGCCGGACAGCTGGCGCGGCAGCCGCTCGAGATAGTCGAACAGGTTGAGGATGCCGGCGGCCTTGCCGACCTTGGCCTCGATCTCCGGCTTCGGCTCGCCGCGCAGCCGGGGGCCATAGGCGATGTTCTGCCGGGCGGTCATGTGCGGGTACAGGGCGTAGGACTGGAACACCATGGCGATGTTGCGCTTCTGCGGCGGCACCTCGTTGGCGCGGGTCCCGCCGATCGAAAGCTCGCCGCCGGAGATCGTCTCCAGCCCCGCGATCATGCGCAGCAAAGTGGACTTGCCGCAGCCGGACGGCCCGACCAGGACGACGAACTCGCCATCGGCGATATCGAGGTCGATCGCATGGACCACCTGCGCCTCGCCGTAGCGCTTCACCACCCCGTCCAACCGCACCGTCGCCATGGGTCAGAACTCCTCGAGCGTCAGCTCCGCGGCCATCACCCGGTTGCCGGCGGTCAGGCCGCCATCGACCGGCAGCATGGCGCCGGTGATGAAGCCGGCCAGCTCGTCCGAGGCCAGGAAGGCGACCGCCTTGGCGATGTCGCTTGGCTCGGCCACGCGCTGCAGCGGGTACCATTTGCGCAGGGACTCGAAGATCTCCGGCTTCCTGTCGACCCGCGCCTGCCAGATCGGCGTGCGCACCGTGCCGGGGCAGATCACGTTGGCGCGGATGCCGAAGGGCCCGTACTCCACCGCCAGCGCGCGGGTGTAGCTGATCAGCCCGGCCTTGGCGGCGCTGTAGGCCGGGTGGCCCAGCGCCTGCAGCCCGTTGACGCTGCTGATGTTGACGATGCTGCCGCGGCGCCGTTCCTTCATCCCGTCGATCACCGCGGCGACGACGTGATAGGGGCCGTTCAGGTTCAGCTCGACATCGCCGGCCCAGGTCTCGGCCGTGGTCGTGGCCAGGCTGCCGCCGCCATTGCCGCCGCCGGCATTGTTGACCACGATGTCGACCGGGCCGGTGCGGGCGACCGCGGCCTCGATCGCGGCGCGGGTGGCGGCGGCATCGCACAGGTCGGCCGGCGCGGCGGCGGCCTTGGTGCCGGCTTCGGCCAGCTTGGCGACCCGGGCGTCGAGCACCGCGGCGTCGCGGTCGGACAGGATCAGCGTCGCGCCGGCCTGGGCGAAAAGGTCGACGATCGCCCCGCCGATGCCGCCGAGCGCCCCGGTGACGAGAACGGTCTGGTCCGTAAAGCGCGTCATGGCTGTGTTTCCCGGCAGGGGACGAGAGGCTGAGGCCCGATGGTAGCTCAATGTTTGAAACTTACAAGACAACCATTGCACGTGTGCAGTGCAGCATCGACGCCGAGCCCCGAATTGTCCGAAGATTAAGCATTGCTGCGGGATAGCGGAAGGATCGGCGGCCGATCGCCACTTCCGAATTGCGTCCTCCCGAGTATTGTAAGAGAGTTACATCCAGGGCGGTTCCGGCAAAAAGCCGGGCGCGGCCGTCCCCCGGTTCTCCCGGTTCCAATTGCGGCTCGCGCGGCCTGGCGCCGCCGAAACAGGAGGTCATTCCATGCAGCATGCGTTCCGGTCCGTGCTCCTCGGCGCGGGCGCCTCGATCCTGGCGGCCCTGGCCGCGGCACCGGCCGTCGCCGCCGAGGTGCGGGTGACGGTGGCGGAGTACAGCTCCAAGACCGGGCCCTATTTCGAGGAGGCGGCGAAGGCCTTCGAGGCCGCCAACCCCGGCACCGACATCAAGATCGAGGTGGTGCCCTGGGACGTGCTGCAGCAGAAGCTGACCACCGACATCTCCGGCAACGCCAATGCCGACCTCGCCATCATCGGCACGCGCTGGCTGGTGGATTTCGTGCAGCAGGGCGTGGTCGCGCCGCTCGACGGCTACATGACCGACGACTTCAGGGCGCGCTTCATCCCGACCTTCTTCGCCCCCGGCGTGCTGGACGGCAAGACCTACGGCCTGCCGATCGCCTCCTCGGCCCGCGCCATGTACTACAACAAGGAGATCTTCGAGAAGACGGGCCTCTCCGCTCCGCCGGCGACGTGGGACGAGCTGGTCGAGGACGCGAAGAAGATCAAGGCGCTCGGCCTCAAGGACACCTACGCCTTCGGCCTGCAGGGCAAGGAGATCGAGACCGACGTCTATTTCTACTACGCGATGTGGAGCTTCGGCGGCGACATCGTGGTCGACGGCAAGAGCGGGTTGGACAGCGAGGCCGCGGTCAAGGCGGCGACGCTGTATAAGCAGCTGATCGACGAAGGGCTGACCGAGCCGGGCGTCACCGCCTACAATCGCGAGGACGTGCAGAACCTGTTCAAGCAGGGCCGCATCGGCATGATGTTCACGGCGCCGTTCCTGGCCAGCCAGATCAAGGCCGAGGCGCCGAACCTGAAATACGGCGTGGCGCCGGTGCCGAAGGGCACCACCCAGGCAACCTACGCGGTCACCGACTCGATCGTGCTGTTCGACAACTCCAAGGTGAAGGACGAGGCCTGGAAGTTCCTGGACTTCCTGTTCCAGAACGACTGGCGCGAGAAGTTCACGGTCAATGAGGGCTTCCTGACCGAGAACCAGGCGGTGGCCAAGCTGCCGTATTTCACCGACGACCCGAACCTCAAGGTCTTCACCGCCATGCTGCCGAGCGCCAAGTTCGCGCCGACCATCGCCGGGTGGGAGGAGATCGCCGACGCCACCGGCCGGGCGCTGCAGAAGATCTATCTCGGCGAAGCCAAGCCCGAAGAGGCCCTGAAGGCCGCCGCCGAGCAGGCCAACGGGGTGCTGGGCGCGAAGTAGGACAGAGGCCCGGCTCTCTGAAACCTCCCCCTCCCCTTGCGGGAGGGGGGCAGGGGGAGGGGGCTGCCGCCGCCCGAACTGCCGGCGATATCCTTCGATCACCGAACCGGGACCATGCCTGACAGCCGGTCTGCTGCCCAAACCCCTCCCCCCGCCCCCCTCCCGCAAGGGGAGGGGGAGGGCGCGTTGCGCATGGCCCAGCCCCTGGCCGCGCGTCCCGGCCTGACGCCGATCCTGCTGATCCTGCCGAGCTTCCTGCTGGCGGCCTTCATCATCGCCTATCCGGTGTGGGATCTGCTGACGGTCGCCTCGCACCAGGTCAACCGCTTCGGCCAGCTGCGCGACTTCACCGGCCTGGCCAATCTCGACAGTGTCCTGGCCGACCCGCTGTTCCTGGACAGCCTGTGGCGGACCCTGGTCTGGACCGCCGCGGTGGTGGCCGGCACCGTCCTGGTCTCGGTGCCGGTGGCGCTGATCCTGAACACCGACTTCTACGGCCGCGGCATCGCCCGGGTGATCGTGATGCTGCCCTGGTCGGTGTCGCTGACCATGATGGCGATCGTCTGGCGCTGGGCCCTGAACGGCGAATCCGGCCTGCTGAACCTGACGCTGCAGGATCTCGGCCTGATCGACCGGAAGGTGGTGTGGCTGGCCTCGGCCGCCACCGCCTTCCCGGTCCAGATCCTGATCGGCATCCTGGTGTCGGTCCCGTTCACGGTGACGATCTTCCTCGGCGGCCTGTCGTCGATCCCGAGCGACATCTACGAGGCGGCGTCGACCGACGGCGCCTCGTCCTGGCAGCGCTTCCGCACCCTGACGCTGCCGCTGATGCGGCCTTTCATCAACATGGCGGTGGTGCTGAACATCATCTACGTCTTCAACTCCTTCCCGATCATCTGGGTGCTGACCGGGGGCGGGCCGTCGGATTCGACGCAGATCCTGGTCACCTACCTGTACAAGCTGGCCTTCCAGCTGGGAAAGATGGGCGAAGCGGCGTCGATCTCGCTGATCATGTTCGCGATCCTGCTGGTCTTTACCCTGATCTATCTGCGCATGGCGATGAAGGGCGAGCGCGATGCTTAAGAAGAGCATCCTCTGCTGGCTGGCGCTGTCGCCGCTGATCGTGGTGGTGCTGTTCCCCTTCGCGGTGATGATCGCGACCGCGCTGAAGCCGGGGGCGGAGGTGCTGTCCGCCGACCCGTCCTGGCTGCCCAGCCGGATCGCCTGGGAGAACTTCGTCACCATGTGGCAGGCGACCGGTTTCGGCACGGCGCTGCTGAACAGCCTCTACGCCTCCACCCTGGCGACGCTGCTGGCGCTGGCGGTCAGCATCCCCGCCGCCTACGCCATGTCGCGCTACCGCTTCCCGGGGCAGGGCCTGTACCGCGACTTCCTGCTGATCACCCAGATGCTGTCGCCGATCGTGCTGGTGATCGGCCTGTTCCGCCTGGTCGCCTGGCTCGGCCTCGTCGGCTCGGTCGATTCGCTGGTGCTGGTCTATGCCGGCTTCAACATCGCCTTCGCCGTCTGGATGCTGCAGAGCTATTTCGCCACCATCCCCTTGGACCTGGAGGAGGCGGCGTGGCTGGAGGGCGCGTCGCGCTTCCGCACCGTGATCCGCGTGTTCCTGCCGCTGGCGGCGCCGGCGATGGTGGTGACGGCGATCTTCACCTTCATCAACGCCTGGAACGAATTCGCCGTCGCCCTCAGCCTCTTGCGCGCGCCGGAGACGCACACTTTGCCGATCAAGATTTTCTCCCTCGTCGCCGGCCGCTATACGATCGAGTGGCATCACGTCATGGCCGCGACGTTCCTGGCGACGATCCCCGTCGCCATCGTCTTCGCCTGGCTGCAGCGCTATCTGGTGCGCGGCCTGGCGCTCGGCGCCGTCAAATAGGAAGCATCATGAGCAAGCGCGAGCATTTCGGAACCACCGTCACCGGCGCCGGCGGGCAGAAGCTGCCCTTCTCCAAGGCCGTGCGGGCCGGCGACTATGTCTATGTCTCGGGCCAGGTGCCGTTCGACGAGACCGGCGTGGTCGTGGCCGGCGGCATCGAGATCCAGACCCACCAGACCATGAGGAACGTCCAGGCGGCGCTGGAACTGGCCGGCTGCACGCTGGACGACGTGATCAAGGTCACGGCCTGGCTGGACGACACCCGCGACTTCGCCGCTTTCAACCGCACCTATGACAGCTACTTCACCGGCGACCGTCCGGCGCGGTCCTGCGTCCGCGCCGACATGATGATCGACTGCAAGGTCGAGATCGAGGCGATCGCGTATAAGCCGCTTTGAGATCCACTCTCCCGCCCTTTCCCGTCATGGCGAGGCGCGCAGCGCCGTGGCTATCCAGAAATCGAGCCGCTGGATGGCCACGCCCCTTCGGGGCTCGCCATGACGGAATAAACGAAGACGCCTCGCCATTCGGAGCGTTCGTTCTTCGACGAGTCCCTAAGCCCGCGGCACCGCGGGGACCGGCCGTTCGCCCTGCACCATGGTGCGGTA
Organism: Inquilinus sp. OTU3971; assembly: GCF_038440215.1. Classification (NCBI taxonomy): domain Bacteria; kingdom Pseudomonadati; phylum Pseudomonadota; class Alphaproteobacteria; order Rhodospirillales; family Rhodospirillaceae; genus Inquilinus; species Inquilinus sp. OTU3971. The sequence continues at coordinate 7,484 of NZ_JASATH010000151.1, forward strand.
CAGCAGCCGGTCCTGGCCGTCATAGTCGTTGACGGCGTAGTGCAGGGTGCAGCGGTTGTCCCAGATCGCCAGGTCGTGCGCCGTCCAGCGCAGCCGGCAGGTGAATTCCGGCCGGACCGCATGGGCGTAGATGAAGTCGAGCAGCGGCTTGCTCTCCTCCACCGTCATGCCGGCGAAGCGGATGGTGTAGATCGAATTGATGAACAGCGCCTTGCGGCCGGTGCCGGGATGCACCCGCACCACGGGGTGGGCGACCTCGCGGTCCGCCTCCGGCCGGTTGCGCTCGATGCCGATGGAGCGGGAGACGGCGACGTTCCCGGGCACGCCGCCGGTGCCGTAGGGCTTGCCGGCATGCATGGCGTCGAGGCCGTCCAGCACCGCCTTCAGCCCGTCGGACAGCGCGTCATAGGCGGCGTACATGTTGGCGAACAGCGTGTCGCCGCCATGGCTCGGCACGTGGCTGGCATAGAGCAGCGATGCCATCGGCGGCTGGTCGAGGAAGCTGAAATCCGAATGCCAGGCGTTGCCGAAGGTGCTGACCTTGCGCTCATCGGCCGATTTCTTCACGGCGACGATGTCCGGATGCTCGTCCATATGCTTGATGTAGGGCGCGCGGCTGACCGGCCCGAAGCGGCGGGTCAGCGCCACCAGGTCCTCCGGCGCAGGGTCGAGCCCGTGCAGATGGATCACCAGATGATCGTCCAGGGCCTGGCGGATCGCGGCGAAGAGCGTGTCGTCGACCGGGCCGGCGAGGTCGATGTCGGCGCCGAGCGACCCGGCCATCGGCCGGATGTCGAGGCTGGTCATGGCGGCAGTATAGGCACCAGATCCGGCGGGCCGGAAGGCGCCGCGCGCCGCGGTCAGGACTGGCCGAACAGGGCGTTGATCTCCTTGTGCGGCACCGCGTCGTCGGCATAGCCGAAGCTGCCCTGGTCCTTGATCTCGCGGGCGGCGCGCAGGAAGCCGCCCAGCGCGGCCCGGGCCAGCGACCCGCCGACGCTGATCCGCTTGACGCCCATCTCGCCCAGCTCTGCCACGGTGAAGCGGGCGCCGACCAGCCCCATCACCACATTCACCGGCCTGTCGACCGCCTGCGCCACCGCCTCGATCTCCTCCTGCGTCGCCAGGCCGGGGGCGTAGAGCACGTCGGCGCCGGCCTCCTGGAAGGCCTGCAGCCGGCGGATCGTGTCGGCCAGGTCGCGGCGGCCGTGCAGGAAGTTCTCGGCCCGGGCGGTCAAGGTGAAGGGGAAGGGCAGGGACCGCGCCGCCGCCACCGCCGCGCGCACCCGCTCCACCGCTTGGTCGAAGCCGTAGATCGGGTCGTCGTCGCGGCCGGTGGCGTCCTCGATCGAGCCGCCGACCAGCCCGACCGCGGCGGCCTGGCGGATGCTCTCCGCCGCCGCCTCGGGGGCGTCGCCGAAGCCGTTCTCCAGATCGGCGGAGACCGGCAGGCCGGTGGCCTCGACGATGGCCCGGGCATTGGCCAGGGTCTCGTCCCGGCTGACGTTCAAGGCGCCGTCGCTGCGGCCGAGGGTGAAGGCGAAGCCGGCGCTGGTGGTCGCCAGCGCCTCGAAGCCGAGCCCGGCCAGCAGCTTGGCGCTGCCGGCATCCCACGGATTCGGGATCACGAAGATGCCCGGTCGCGCATGCAGGCGCTGAAAGGCGAGGGCCTTTTCGGTCTGGCTGGGCATAGGATTCTCCCGATTGGCTTGGACTCTATTGTTCCTTTTTTGTTCTTGTCGAGTCAAGGTACCTCAGCACCCGGACGCCAGCTCTTCGATATAAGCGCGTAGCGAGCGAGGTTCGCGGCCGAGGACGGCACGGGCCACCAGGCTGTTGCCCGGCTGGCCATGGGCCGCGTAATGGGCGAAGACCTTTTCCAGCAGCGCCAGCTGCCGCGAATCATAGGGCGGCCGGGCCGCCGCCACCCAGTCGGCGAAGCTGGGTTCGCCGGCAGCGACCGGGCGGCCCAGCGCCGCGCTCATCAGGCCCGCGATCTCCTCGCGGTCCGGCAGGCCGTCGGCGCAGAGCTCGAAGCTGCCATAGGCCAGACGGTCGCCGGTCAGGGCGATCGCCGCGGCCTCGGCCACGTCGCGGTAATCGACCCGCGCCACCCTGGCCGTCTTCGGGAAGGGCTCGGCGAAGACGCCGGTGGCCAGCACGCCGGGCCAGGCGGCGCCGATGTTCTGCATCAGGTTGGTTGGCTGCAGGATCGTGTACTGCATTCCGGAGCCGTATAGCGCCGCTTCGACCGGGATCTTGCTGGCATGGTTGGCCAGCGCCGTGTTGGTCGCCTGGATCACCGAGGAGAAGGCGAAGCGCCAGACCCCGGCCTGCCGTGCCGCTTCGACCATGGCGACGCCGAGATCGGCCTCGTCCGGAGCGAAGGCCGGCCCGATGTGGAACACGCTGTCGACCCCGCGCAGCGCGGCGTCGAGGCTGGCCCGGTTGCGCAGGTCGCCGAAGGCGATCTCGGCCGCCCCGCCGGCCCGGGCGATGGCGGCTTTGGCGTCGTCGCGCACCAGGCCGCGGACGATGACGCCGCGGCGGGCCAGCTCGGACACCACCAGCCCGGCGAAGCGGCCGGCGGCGCCGACGACGAGGATGGGAGAGGATGGGCTCATGGGGTGTCTCCAGGCGGATGCTGGAGACTGATCTTAGTCAAACCGGTTTCCGTGAGAATGGACGAGAATCGTGATACATTCTCTCGAAGATCGAGAGGTTATCCATGGACCGGCTGGACGATCTCGCCGCCTTCGTCGCCGTGGTCGAGGCCGGCGGGCTGAGCGCCGCGGCGCGCGACCTCCGCCGGTCGCTGCAATCCGTCAGCCGGTCGCTGGCGACGCTGGAGCAGGGGCTGGGTGTGGCGCTGGTGCAGCGGACGACGCGGCGGTCGACGCCGACCGATGCCGGGCTCGCCTTCTACCGCCGGGTGAAGCCGGCCCTGGCGGAGATCCTGGAGGCGCGGGCCGAGGCGGCTGAGCGCCGGGCCGAACCGTCCGGTCTGCTGCGGATCAGCGCCTCGGTGCTGTTCACGCCGGCGCATCTGGTGCCGGTGGTGGCCAGCTTCATGCGGCGACACCCGCGGATCGAGGTGGAGCTGAAGCTCTCCGACCGCTTCGTCGACCTGGCGGATGGCGCGATCGACCTGGCGGTGCGGATCGGCGACCTGCCGGATTCCGCGCTCAAGGCCCGGCGGCTCGGCGCGCTGCGGCGGGTGGCGTTCGGCGCCCCGGACTATTTCGACCGGCACGGCCGGCCGCATCATCCGGACGAGCTGGCCGGGCATCAATGCGTCGTCCGTACGGCCGAGGGCGAGGCCTGGCCGTTCCGGGTCGGCGGCCGCACCCGCACCGTCCGGGTCAACGGCCGATTCCGGGCCGACAACACCGCGGCGACCTATGCCGCGGTGGCGGAAGGGCTCGGCATCGGCTTCACGCCGCTCTGGCAGATCCGCGACCTGGTCGACCGCGGCTCGGTGGAGCCGATCCTGACCGAGTACGAGGTGCCGAAGGTGCCGATCCACGCGGTCTGGCCGGCCACGCGGCTGCCGCCGGCCAAGACCCGCCTGTTCGTCGATTTCCTGGCCGAGACCCTGGACCTGAAACGCCTCTAGCCGGCCCGCCCATAACGCAACCGCCGGGCCAGCCAGCAGCCGACCTCGACGTCCTTCACCCGGCCCGCGCCGTCGCGGCGGAAGGCCAGGGTCCAGTCGCCCGGCGGGGTGTGGTCCAGCGCCCGCGGGCAGGGCAGGGTCCAGAGATCCGGCCCGACCGGGTCGAGCAGCTCCATCCGGCCCTGGCCGAGGAAGCCGGAGAAGCCGCCATACAGCGCGCCGCCGGCATCGACCACCTCCAGCTCGGCGTCCAGCTCGTCGCAGCGGTAGCGGCCGGACAGGTCGGTGGCGGACTCGCCGCTGCAGGGGATGAGGCGCGAGCTCTGGTTCTCCTGCGGCCGGTCCAGCCACAGCCCGTCCGCCGCGGGTCGCAGCCGGGTGCGGCCGCTGCCGGCGCTGCCGTCCGGCTGCAGGTCCAGCTTCTCCGCCGAATGGCCGAAGCGCAGCCGCACCCGGCCGTCGACCATGTCGGCGCGCGCGCTCAGGCCGGTCTCCGGCTCGATGTAATGGCCGAGCCAGTCCGGCACCGGCAGGTCGGCGGCCGGCTTGGCGCGCTCTTCGCCCAGCACCGCGGCCAGCAGGTCCAGCGCCGCGGCGTTGGCGTCGGACAGGTGGTTGAACAGGACGACGACCGAGACGCGCTCCGACGGCACATGCAGGCGATGGCTGCGCCAGCCGCGCAGCGCGCCGCCATGGCCGGTGAGGGGGCGGCCGAACTCGGTCGTCCGGCCCAAGCCGAAGCCGTAGGGCGCGGCGGCCCCGTTCGAGAAGGTCACCGGCGCCGACAGGCGGCTGTACAGGGCCTCGGGATCGTCGCGGATGGCGTCGATATGGCGCTCCCAGGCGATCATGTCGTCCAGGCTGGCGCCCAGCCCGGCATCGCCGGTCCACAGCACCCGGTTCTCGGCGGCGCGGAAGCCGCCGGCCTGGGTGCCTTCGTAGCCCTCCGTGCCATCCGGCATGGCGCGGGTATCGGCGGCCAGGAAGGCGCTGCCCATGCCGGTGCGGTCGAAGATGCGGCTGCGCAGCAACTCGCCGAAGCCTCGGCCGGTGCGGGCCTCGAGGATGTCGGAGAGCAGCCGGAAGTTCTGGTTGACGTAGGAGTAGCGGCTGCCCGGCGCGAAGTGCAGCGACCGGGTGCCGGCGATCACGCGCCCGGCCTCGCGGTCGCCGAAGGGCGATTCGGCCGGCGCGCCATGCAGCATCGCCACGGCCCAATAGTCGCGCAGGCCGGACTGGTTGTGGCAGAGGTGCAGCGCCCCCGGCGCCTCGCCCTCCAGCCGCGGCAGGCGGGCGCGGACATCGCCGTCCAGCACCGTCGGGTCGGGGAAGGCGTCCAGCACCAGGCCGCAGGTGAACTGCTTGGTGACCGAGCACATCCGGAACAGCGACTGCGGCGTGAACGGGATGCGCCGCTCGGCATTGGCCCAGCCCCAGGCGTGGCGGGCGAGGATCTCGCCGTCCCGCAGCACGGCGGCAGCGCCGCCAGGGCCGGGGAAGCTGCGGGGGAGGGCGGCGAGGGCGCGGTCGAGGCGCGAGAGAGCGGTCGTCATGATGGCCGCCACCCTGGCGCCCCGGCCGGGATGTGTAAAGATGGCGGCGGCGGGAATTGCGGGTGACAGCCGCCTTCATGCGATTTATCAGACATAAACCCTGCCCAAGAAGAACATCCATGCCGACGATCACCAACATCCAGGACCTGCGAGCGCTGGCGGCCCGGCGCATCCCGCGCGCGATCTTCGACTATGCCGACCGCGGCTCCTATGACGAGGTGACGCTGCGCGCCAACCGGGCGGATTTGGCCGCGATCGGCCTGCGCCAGCGGGTGATGATCGACGTCGACAAGCGCTCGGTGGCGACCAAGATCCTGGGCGAGGACGTGACGATGCCGCTGGCGATCGCGCCGACCGGCCTGACCGGCCTGTTCCACGGCGACGGCGAGATCCTCGGCGCCCGGGCGGCGCAGGCCTTCGGCATCCCGTTCTGCCTGTCGACCATGTCGATCTGCTCGATCGAGGATGTGCGTGGCGCGGTGAAGAAGCCGTTCTGGTTCCAGCTCTACGTCATGCGCGACCGCGGCTTCTCGCAGTCGCTGATCGAGCGCGCCAAGGCGGCGCAATGTTCGGCCCTGGTGCTGACGCTCGACCTGCAGATCCAGGGCCAGCGCCACCGCGACCTGAAGAACGGCCTGGCCGTACCGCCGCGCCTCACCTTCATGAACGCGCTCGACATCGCCACCAAGCCGGCCTGGGCGATGAAGGTGCTGTTCGGCAAGCGCCGCAGCTTCGGCAACCTGGAGGGCCGGGTGGGCGGGGCGGACAGCCTGACCACCCTGGCGCAATGGACCGCCAGCCAGTTCGACGCCTCGTTGAGCTGGAAGGACGTCGAATGGGTGCGCAGCATCTGGCCCGGCAAGCTGATCCTGAAGGGCGTGCTGGACGAGGAGGACGCGAAGATCGCGGCCTCGACCGGCGCCGACGCGGTCGTGGTCTCCAACCATGGCGGCCGGCAGCTGGACGGCGCCCGGTCCTCGATCTCGGCCTTGCCGGGCATCGTCCAGGCGATCGGCGACAAGACCGAGATCCTGTTCGACGGCGGCGTGCAGTCCGGCCAGGACATCCTGAAGGCGGTGGCGCTCGGCGCCCGCGGCTGCCTGATGGGCAAGGCCTTCCTCTACGGCCTGGCGGCGATGGGCGAGGCCGGCGTGACCAAGGCGCTGGAGATCATGCGCAAGGAGCTGGACATCAGCATGGCGCTGACCGGCACCGGCGACATCCGCAAGGTGGATCGCAGCAGCCTGGTGCTGCGGTCCTAGAACGGCAGCCCGCAACCGGCACAGACGGCCGGCTGCGGGTGGATCGTGTCAGTTCCCCCTCAGCTCCAGTTCCTTGTTGACCCGCAGCGCCGCGAGGGTGCAGACGGCGCCGGACAGGAGATAGGCGCCGACCAGGGCCAGGCCGAACTGGCTGGCCAGGGCCAGCGCCACCAGCGGGGCGAAGCCGGCGCCGATCATCCAGGCCAGGTCCGAGGTCAGGGCCGAGGCGGTGTAGCGCTGGTGGTTCGGGAAGTTCGACGCCACCGCGCCGGCCGCCTGGCCGAAGGACAGGCCGAGCAGGCCGAAGCCGAGGATGACGAAGGCCGACCGTGCCGTCGACCCGCCGCCCAGCAGCAGCGGCGTGACGAAGCTGAAGATCGCGATCAGCACCGCGCAGGCCGCCAGCAGCGTGCGCCGGCCGGTGCGGTCGGCGATCAATCCCGAGACGACGATCATCACCGTGCCGAGGATGGCGCCGACGAACTCGGTCATCAGGAAATTGCCCGGGTTGTGGTCGGTGTAGAGCGTCACCCAGCTCAGCGGGAACACCGTCACCAGGTGGAACAGGGCGAAGGTGGCCAGCGGCACGAAGGCCCCGACCAGGATGTTGTGGCCCTGGTGCTTCAGCGTCTCGGGCACGCTCAGCGCCTCGAGGTCCTTGCTCTCATACAGCCGCTCGAACTGCTCGGTCACCACCAGGCGCAGCCGGGCGAACAGGGCGACCACGTTGATCGCGAAGGCGACGAAGAACGGGTAGCGCCAGCCCCAGTCGACGAAATCCGGGGTCGAGAGATTGACCAGGAAGAAGGCGAACAGCGCGCTGGCCAGCATGAAGCCGAGCGGCGCCCCGAGCTGCGGCATCATCGCGTACCAGCCGCGCCGGTTCTGCGGCGCGTTCAGCGCCAGCAGCGAGGCCAAGCCGTCCCAGGCGCCGCCCAGGGCCAGCCCCTGGCCGATGCGGCACAGCGCCAAGAGGGCGATCGCGGCGGGGCCGATATCGGCGGTGCCGGGCAGGAAGGCCATCGCCGCGGTCGAGCCGCCGAGCAGGAACATCGCCACGGTCAGCTTGACGCTGCGGCCGTGCCGCCGGTCGATCTCCATGAACAGGACCGACCCGAACGGGCGGGCGACGAAGGCCAGGGCGAAGATGGCGAAGGAATAGAGCATCGCGTCCAGCGGCGTCGCCTGCGGGAAGAAGAACCGCGGGAACACGAGCACCGAGGCGATGGCGTAGACGAAGAAGTCGAAGAATTCCGCGGTCCGGCCGATCACGACGCCGATCGCGATCTCGCCGGGGGGGACACCTGCGCGGTGCCGTGGCGCGGCGGTCGGGGACCCGAGTTCTCGACTGACAGTGGCCATAAAGGGTTCCTCCTGGGGCTGGGCCGGGCCGAGATGCCGCTGTTTTTTCTTTTGAGTATGGCCCAGGATTTCGGTGCGTCAAATCGTGCCGAGCGAGGCAGAGCGGCGCCAAGGCCCCGCCGGAATCGCCAAGGACCCTGCCGTCAACCCCGGTGCGACGATGTTGCACTGCAACCATCGGGCATCTGGTAGGACAAACTGTCCTCTGTTTATTCACGTTGCGCTTCGGTAATGCAGCCCCGCCCTTCGTTCTCTCTCTGTCAGGCAACGGCATGCCCATCAAAGCCTTAGGCCGCCTCGCTGCGCTTCCGACCCTGGTCCTCCTGGGCGGGTGCAACATGGTGGTCATGCAGCCCTCCGGCGATATTGCGGTGCAGCAGCGGGACCTGATCGTGGTCTCCACGATCCTGATGCTGCTGATCATCGTGCCGGTGATCGCGCTGACGCTGTTCTTTGCCTGGAAGTACCGCCAGTCGAACAAGGACGCCGCCTATGACCCCGACTGGCACCATTCGACTCAGCTCGAGGTGGTGATCTGGTCCGCCCCGCTGGTCATCATCATCGCGCTGGGCGCCCTGACCTGGATCAGCACCCACACGCTCGACCCCTACCGGCCGCTGGAGCGCATCGACTCGGAGCGCACCGTGGCGGCCGATGTGAAGCCGCTGACGGTCGAGGTCGTGGCGCTCGACTGGAAGTGGCTGTTCCTCTACCCGGAGCAGGGCATCGCCACGGTGAACGAGCTGGCGGCGCCGGTCGACGTGCCGATCCAGTTCAAGATCACCTCGGCCACGGTGATGAACTCCTTCTACGTGCCGGCGCTGGCGGGGCAGATCTACGCCATGGCCGGGATGGAGACGAAGCTGCACGCCGTGATCAACGCGCCCGGCGAGTATGAGGGCTTCTCCGCCAACTACAGCGGCGCCGGCTTCTCCGGCATGCGCTTCACCTTCCACGGCCTCGCCGCCGGCGATTTCGACGCCTGGGTGCAGAAGGTCAAGGCCGAGGGCGGCAGCCTGAGCCGGGAGGAGTACCTGGCGCTGGAGCGCCCGAGCGAGCGCGAGCCGGTGCGCCACTACGGCACCGTGGCCCCGGACCTCTACGGCGCCATCCTCAACATGTGCGTCGACCGCTCGAAGATGTGCATGAACGAGATGATGAGCATCGATGCCCGCGGCGGCGGCGGCAAGGCCGGCATCGACAACGTCATGGCGCTGAACCACGACAAGGACGTCCGCCGCGGCGCCGGCCCGGTCCGCAGCTATGTCGCGGCGATCTGCACCACCGACGGCGACATGGCCGACAGCCGGCTGCCGGAGGGGATCCTGTTCAGCCGCGCGACGGAGTCCCGCCGCGTCGAGTGAGGACCGTCTTGATGCCCGCCAGCCTGTCCCGCGCGGCGGAACCGACACTTCTGCGGAGGCCGCCCCAAGCGGCGGCCTCCGGAACGACAGAGTAGCCCGATGTTCTCAAACCTAGATCTCCAGACGCTGGTCTTCGGCAAGCTGACATGGGCAGCGCTGCCGTTCCACGAGCCGATCCTGGTCGTCACCTTCATCGCGGTGGCGCTCGGCGGCATCGCGGTGCTCGGCGCCATCACCTATTTCCGCCTGTGGGGCTATCTCTGGCACGAGTGGTTCACCAGCATCGACCACAAGAAGATCGGGATCATGTACGTGATCCTGGCGCTGGTCATGCTGCTGCGCGGCTTCGCCGACGCGATCATGATGCGGGCGCAGCAGGCGATCGCCTTCGGCGCCAATGAGGGCTACTTGCCGCCGCATCACTACGACCAGATCTTCACCGCCCACGGCGTGATCATGATCTTCTTCATGGCCATGCCTTTCGTCACCGGGCTGATGAACTTCGTGGTGCCGCTGCAGATCGGCGCCCGCGACGTGGCCTTCCCGTTCCTGAACAATTTCAGCTTCTGGATGACCACCGCCGGCGCGGTGGTGGTGATGATCTCGCTGTTCATCGGCGAGTTCGCCAAGACCGGCTGGCTGGCCTATCCGCCGCTGTCCGGCATCGCCTACAGCCCGGATGTCGGCGTCGACTATTACATCTGGGGGCTGCAGGTCGCCGGCATCGGAACGCTGTTATCCGGCGTCAATCTGGTCGCCACCATCGTCAAGATGCGGGCGCCGGGCATGAAGATGATGCAGATGCCGGTCTTCACCTGGACCGCGCTGTGCACCAACGTCCTGATCGTCGCCGCCTTCCCGGTGCTGACCGCCGTCCTCGCCCTGCTGTCGCTCGACCGCTATGTCGGGACGAACTTCTTCACCAACGACTTCGGCGGCAGCCCGATGATGTATGTGAACCTGATCTGGATCTGGGGGCATCCGGAGGTCTACATCCTCATCCTGCCGGCCTTCGGCATCTTCTCCGAGGTCGTGTCGACCTTCTGCGGCAAGCGCCTGTTCGGCTACACCTCGATGGTCTACGCCACGGTGGTGATCACCATCCTGTCGTATCTGGTGTGGCTGCATCACTTCTTCACGATGGGCTCCGGCGCCAGCGTGAACTCGTTCTTCGGCATCACCACGATGATCATCTCGATCCCGACCGGGGCGAAGATGTTCAACTGGCTGTTCACCATGTATCGCGGCCGCATCCGGTTCGAGGTGCCGATGCTGTGGACGATCGGCTTCATGGTGACCTTCGTCATCGGCGGCATGACCGGCGTGCTGCTGGCGGTGCCGCCGGCCGATTTCGTGCTGCACAACAGCCTGTTCCTGATCGCCCATTTCCACAACGTCATCATCGGCGGCGTGGTGTTCGGGGCCTTCGCCGGCCTGACCTACTGGTTCCCCAAGGCCTTCGGCTTCAAGCTCGACCCGTTCTGGGGCAAGATGTCGTTCTGGTTCTGGCTGACCGGCTTCTACTTCGCCTTCATGCCGCTCTACGTGCTGGGCCTGATGGGCGTGACCCGGCGGATGAACCATTTCGACGATTCGTCGCTGCAGATCTGGTTCGTCATCGCCGCCTTCGGCGCGGTGCTGGTGGCGCTCGGCATCCTGTCCTTCCTGATCCAGCTGGTGGTCAGCTTCAGGCGGCGCGAGCAGCTGCGCGACCTGACCGGCGACCCGTGGAACGCCCGCACCCTGGAATGGTCGACCTCGTCGCCGCCGCCTGACTACAACTTCGCCTTCACCCCGCTGGTGCACGATCACGACGCCTGGTGGGACATGAAGAAGCGTGGCTATGTCCGGCCGCTGGCGGGGTTCAAGGCGATCCACATGCCGAAGAACACCGGCACCGGCGTCATCCTGGCCGGGATCAGTGTCGCCTTCGCCTTCGCCATGGTCTGGCACATCTGGTGGCTGGCGGCCCTGAGCTTCGTCGCCATGCTGGTCGTGGCGATCGGGCACACCTTCAACTACAAGCGCGACTATCACATCCCGGCCGAAATCGTGACCAAGGTCGAGGATGAGCGCAGCCGCGTGCTGGCCCGGGCGGGAGCCGTTTCGTGATGACGCCACCACTCGATCAGACCGTGAACGGCGAGGCCCGGTTCCACGTCGGGGAGGAGCACGAGCATTCGGGCGGCAGCACGATGCTCGGCTTCTGGATCTACCTGATGAGCGACTGCCTGATCTTCGCAGTCCTCTTCGCCTGCTACGGCGTGCTCGGCCGCAGCTACGCGGCCGGCCCGTCCGGCGCCGACCTGTTCGACCTGCCGCTGGTGGCGCTCAACACCTCGATGCTGCTCTTGTCCTCCATCACCTGCGGCTTCGCCATGCTGGAGATGGAGCGCAACCGCAAGGGCGCGACCCTGGCCTGGCTGGTGGTCACGGCGCTGTTCGGCGTCGCCTTCGTCGGCCTCGAGCTCTACGAGTTCGCCCATCTGATCCATGAAGGGGCGGGGCCGCAGCGCAGCGCCTTCCTGTCGTCCTTCTTCACTCTGGTCGGGACGCACGGGCTGCACGTCACCGTCGGCATCGTCTGGATGATCACGATGATGGTCCAGGTCGCCCAGCACGGGCTGATCCCGGACAACAAGCGGCGGCTGATGTGCCTCAGCCTGTTCTGGCACTTCCTGGACGTCGTCTGGATCGGCGTCTTCACCTTCGTCTACCTGATGGGGACTCTCCCGTGAGCGCGCCCTCCCACGCCCACCACGACGACCACCACCATGGCGACGCCAGCGGCCACGGCACGCTGAAGGGCTATGTCACCGGCTTCGTGCTGGCGGTGATCCTGACCGCGATCCCGTTCTGGCTGGTCATGGGCGACGTGCTGGGCGAGTCCCAGACCACGGCGCTGGCGATCATGGCGCTCGCGGTGGTCCAGATCATCGTGCACATGGTCTATTTCCTGCACATGAACACCAAGTCGGAGGGCGGCTGGACCATGCTGGCCCTGATCTTCACCGTGGTGCTGGTGGTGATCACGCTCTCCGGCTCGCTGTGGGTGATGTACCATCTCAACCACAACATGATGCCGGTCTCCGCCCACGACATGCGCAACATGCCGTGACCGAGCCCGAGGCTCACCGGCCTCGGTCCACCGCCACCTTGATCATTCTGGGGGTGGCGGCGCTGGCGGTGTTCCTCGGCCTGATCGCGCTCGGTGTCTGGCAGGTCGAACGGCGGGCCTGGAAGCTCGACCTGATCGCCCGGGTCGACCAGCGGGTCGCGGCCGAGGCCGTCGCGCCGCCGGGACCGTCCGGCTGGGCCAGGGTCGATGCGGACCAGGACGAGTACCGGCATGTCCGCGTCTCCGGCCGCTTCCTCAACGACCGCGAGGCGCAGGTCGTGGCGTCGACCGTGAAGGGCAGCGGCTATTGGGTGCTGACCCCGCTGCAGACGGAAGGCGGCACGGTGGTCCTGGTCAACCGCGGCTTCGTGCCGACCGAGAACCGCGACCCGGCGACAAGGGCGGCGGGGCAGGTCGAAGGGCCTGTGACGGTCACCGGCCTCCTGCGCATCACCGAACCGAAGGGCGGGTTCCTGCGCTCGAACGCGCCGTCGGAAGAGCGCTGGTATTCCCGCGATGTCGCCGCCATCGCCGCCGCCCGCGGGCTGACGAATGTCGCGCCCTATTTCATCGACGCCGACGCCACGCCCAATCCGGGCGGCCTGCCGATCGGCGGGCTGACGGTGATCGCCTTTCCGAACAGCCACCTGGTCTATGCCCTCACCTGGTTCGGCCTGGCGGCGCTGCTGGCCCTCGGCGTGGGCTACGCCGTGCGGTCGGAACGCGCCCGGCGCGTT
>NZ_JASATH010000152.1:0-20359 GCF_038440215.1 Inquilinus sp. OTU3971
GGGTGAGAGGCGTCGACGCCGTCGCCCGCGTCCCGGAGAGGCGACGTGAAAACGCTCGATATCCTGCCCTTGCCCCGATGCACTGGCGTGACCCGACCCCAATCGTTCCGCGCCAGCCCCCATTCACCCAGGGCTAACTGCGGTAATCCGCGTTGATCGAGATATAGCCATGCGTGAGATCGCAGGTCCAGACCGTGGCGCTCCCTCGGCCGATGCCGATATCGACCTCGATCTCGATCGACCGGGTCTTCATGTGGGCCGCCACCGGCGCCTCGTCATAGCCGTCGACCACCATGCCGTCGCGCGCCACCTGGACGCCGCCGATGGCGATGCCGAGCTTGTCCCGGTCCGCCGGCTCGCCCGACTTGCCGACCGCCATGACGATGCGGCCCCAATTCGCGTCCTCGCCCGCCACCGCGGTCTTCAACAGCGGCGAATTGGCGATGGCCAGGCCGATGCGCCGGGCCGAGCGGTCCGAGATCGCACCCTCGACCCTGATGGTGATCAGCTTCTGCGCACCCTCGCCGTCGCACGCCACCTGGCGCGCCAGGTCGGCGGTCAGGTCGTCCAGCGCCCGCTGGAAATCGGCCAGGTCGCCGTCGCCGCCGGCTGGCGGCGGATTGCCGGCCTGGCCGGTGGCGAACAGCATCAGCGTGTCGCTGGTCGAGGTGTCGCCGTCGACCGTGATGGCGTTGAACGACTTGTCGACCGCCGCCGCCAGCGCCTTCTGCAGCAGCGGCGCCGGAATGGCGGCGTCGGTGAAGACGAAGGACAGCATCGTCGCCATGTCCGGCGCGATCATGCCCGAGCCCTTGGCGATGCCGGTGAGGGTGACCTGGGTGGTGCCGATCACAGCATGGCGCGTCGCGCCCTTGGCGAAGGTGTCGGTGGTGCGGATCGCCTCCGCCGCCGCCGCCCAGTCCTCACCCAGCGCCTTGGCCAGGTCCGGCAGGTGGCGGGCGATGCGATCCTCCGGCAGCGGCTGGCCGATCACGCCGGTGGAGGCGACGTAGACCTCCTCCCAGTCGCAGCCGACCTGCTTCGCCGCCGCCACCACCGTGGCCGCGACCGTCTTCACCCCGGCCTGGCCGGTGAAGGCGTTGGCGTTGCCGGCATTCACCACCACCGCCCGGGCCGAGCCCCTGGGCAGCGCCCGGCGGCACCAGTCCACCGGGGCGGAGGGGCAGCGCGAGCGGGTGTAGACGCCCGCCGCGCTGGTGCCGGGGTCGAGGGCGACGAACAGCACGTCCGGCGCCCCCGTCTTCTTCAACCCGCAGGCGGCGGCGGCCAGCCGCACGCCGGCGATCGGCGCCAGATCCGGCAGCCGCTCTGGCGCGAGCGGCGAACGCGGCAATGCTCCGGCCATGGTCCCCTCCCCCGTCTCGATGCGCCGGCTACTTCGCCGGCTGCTGCGGCTGCTCGCCGGCCGGCGCGGCCGGGGCCGCCGGGTCGGCGGCCGGCGCGTCGGTGCTGGGCGGGGGCAGCGGCTTGCCGTCCTGGCCCATGACCACGATCTGGGCGCCCTGCTTCACCTCGGCGATGATCTGCGGCACCAGCGCCTGCGACAGCTGCTCCTCGAGCTGCGGCTTGACCTCGTCGAGGGTCGGCTGCGGCAGGGTGCGCTTGTCCTCGAGCAGGATGACGTGCCAGCCGAACTGGGTCTTCACCGGGGTGGTGGTGAACTTGCCCTTCTCCAGCTTGAAGGCGGCGTCGGCGAATTCCGGCACCATCTGCTCCTTGGCGAACCAGCCCAGGTCGCCGCCCGAATCCTTGCCCGACGGGTCGGTGGTGTTGGCGTTGGCCAGCTCCTCGAACTTGGCGCCGCCCTCCAGCTTCTTGATCAGGTCCTTGGCCTTGTCCTCGCTGTCCACGAGGATATGGCGGGCCTTGACCTGGTCCTGCGGCGGGTTGTCGGCGAGGTATTTCTTATAGGCGTCCTGGATCGCCTGGTCGGTGACCTTGGCCTTGATCTGGCGCTGCAGCCAGACGTCCTGGATGATGCGGCGCTCGGCCGTCGCCAGGCGCTCCTTGACCTCGGGGTCGTCCTGCAGCCCGGCGTCGACGCCCTTCTGCGCCACCAGGCGGGCGGTCGCCACCTGCTCGGCCATCAGCGGCACCAGCATCTCGACCGGCATCTGCCGGTACTGCTGCGGCAGGCTGTTGATCGCCTCCAGCACCTCGGAGCGCAGGATCGGCTGGCCGTTCACCGTGGCCGCGACCGGATCATCGGGCTTGCCGGCCTGGTCCGCGGCCGGGGCCGGGGCGGCGGCGGCCGGCGCCTCGGCGGGCTTGGTCGCATCCTGGGCCAGGACCGGACCGGCCAGGAGCGTCAGGGCTGCCGCGCCGGCGAGCAGGCGGAGGGCGAGGGAAGACATCAAACGCGTCCTTTCAGAACGGTGGGACGAGTGGCGCCTCGGCGTGAGGAGTGCCGGCATCCGGTCATGGGATCGCGGCGGCGCCAGCTGCGCGACGTGGCGGACAGGTAAAGCACAGGCCGAAACCAGGCACAAGCGGACCGGAAGCCGCTGTCATCAAAGCTTCACGCCGTCGTCACCGGCCCGAAACCCGGCAAATCCTAGAAGACGGGCGGCTTCCCGGCGCCGCCTCCGCGGCCTGCCGGTCGAGGTGACAAAGAATTAAGGAGGGGTTCATGCCGTTCCGTCCCGTTGCCGCAGCGCTGGCGCTGTCGATCACGATCCTGCCGGCCGCCCAGGCCGCCGAGACCATCACCAGCTACACCAGCACCGACCCGAAGCTGGCGCTCGGCAGCATCTCGGTGCCCGGCGGCAAGACCCGCGAGCTGAATGTCGGCATCGGCAGCGGCGCCGGCCGCCGCGCCGGCGACCCGCCGATGACCTTCTGGACCATCTCCGACCGCGGCGCCAACTTCACCTGCGGCGACGTGAAGGACGTGTTCGGGGTCGACGGCAAGACCATCTGCGGCGACCTGAAGGGCGCCCGCATCTATCCGCAGCCGGACTATTCGCCGACGATCTACCGGATCACGCTGCAGGATGGCGGCACCTACACGATCGACAGCGTGCTGCCGCTGCGCGACGGCGACGGCAAGCCGGTCAACGGCCTGCTGAACCCGCTGACCCACGCCTCGACCGAGCAGCCGATCGACCTGTCGGGCAAGAAGCTCGAGCAGAATCCGGATGCGGTCGACGCCGAGTCGGTCGTGCCGATGGCCGATGGCAGCTTCTGGGTGTCGGAGGAGAACGGCCCGTCGCTGCTGCATGTCGCGGCCGACGGCCGCATCCTGCGCCGGGTGGTGCCGCAGGGCACCGAAGGCGACTTCAAGGGCGCGCATTACCCGGTCGATGGCGGCCTGCCGGCGGTGCTGGCCAAGCGCTTCCTCAACCGCGGCCTGGAATCGCTGGCCATCACCCCGGACAACAAGCGCCTGGCCACCATCATCCAGAACCCGCTCGCCAACCCGGACGCCGACACCTACAAGGCCTCGAAGAACGCCCGGCTCTGGACCCTCGACCCGGCGACGCTCGCGGTCACCGGCGAATATGTCTACACGCTCGACGATCCGCAGAGCTTCCGGCTGGACCCGTCGGACAAGCAGAACAGCCCACGCATCAGCGAGATGATGGGCCTCGGTCCCGACCGCTTCCTGGTGCTGGAGCGGACCGACGGCACCACCAAGCTGTATGAGGTGTCGCTGGCCGGCGCCACCGACGTCCACGGCACCGCCTGGGACGAGCTGAAGACCGTGCCGAGCCTGGAGGCGAGCCGCGACCTGGCCGCCGCGAAGATCGTGCCGGCGACCAAGACGCTGCGCTTCGACAGCGCCGACCATCCCGAGGTGCCGGTCAAGATCGAGGGCCTGGCCCTGACCGGCGACGGGTCGCTGCTGATGATCAACGACAGCGATTTCGGCATCACCGGCGAGACCACCCGCCCGGTCGTGCTGAAGGGCAGCGCCATCGCCGCCGACCCGGCGAGCTGATCCGGCCCAGTTGATCCGATTGGCAGGGCGAGGACCTTCGGCTATGGTGCCGCGCCCGTAGGCCCGGGCGCTTTCGACGGCAGCGCCGGACTTCGGCTGCGGCTGCGCGTTGAAAGCGGCGTGGCGCGGCCCCAAATTCCTGGGGGAGTGCGTCCGCGTGCTCTCCCTGCCCAAGTCGAGGTTTCGATGTTCGGTGCGCTCGCCCGAAAGCTGTTCGGTTCGTCCAACGACCGCTTCGTCAAGACGCTGATCACCGGCCCGGTGGTCGAGACCAACGCCCTGGAGCCCCAGTTCCAGGCGCTCAGCGACGACCAGCTGCAGGCCAAGACCCAGGAGTTCCGCGCCCGGCTCGACAAGGGCGAGGCGCTGGACGATCTGCTGCCGGAGGCCTTCGCCACGGTGCGCGAGGCGGCCAAGCGGGTGCTCGGCCAACGCCATTACGACGTGCAGCTGGTCGGCGGCCTGGTGCTGCACCAGGGCAAGATCGCCGAGATGAAGACCGGCGAAGGCAAGACCCTGGTCGCCACCCTGGCCGTCTATCTCAACGCCCTCGGCGGCAAGGGCGTCCATGTGGTCACCGTCAACGACTACCTGGCCCAGCGCGACAGCGAGTGGATGGGGCGGATCTACCGCTTCCTCGGCCTCACCGTCGGCTGCATCGTCCACGGGCTGGACGACGACCAGCGCCGGGCGGCCTATGGCGCCGACATCACCTACGGCACCAACAACGAGTTCGGCTTCGACTATCTGCGCGACAACATGAAGTTCCGGCTGGAGGACATGGTCCAGCGGCCGTTCAACTTCGCCATCGTCGACGAGGTCGATTCGATCCTGATCGACGAGGCGCGGACGCCCTTGATCATCTCCGGCCCGGCGCAGGATTCGTCGGAGATGTACATGCGGGTCGACCGGCTGATCCCGAGCCTGGTCGCGGTCGAGGACTACGAGCACGACGAGAAGCAGCGCACCGTCGCCCTGACCGAGGCCGGCCAGGTCAAGATCGAGCAGCTGCTGATCGAGGCCGGGCTGCTGCAGGGCGACAACCTGTACGACATCCACAACGTCAACGCCGTCCACCACGTCACCCAGGCCTTGCGCGCCCATGTGATGTTCCAGTTGGACCGCGATTACATCGTCAAGGACGGCAAGGTCGTCATCATCGACGAATTCACCGGCCGCATGATGGAAGGCCGGCGCTACTCCGAGGGCCTGCACCAGGCGATCGAGGCCAAGGAGCGGGTCGAGATCCAGCGCGAGAACCAGACCCTCGCCTCGATCACCTTCCAGAACTATTTCCGCCTGTATCCGAAGCTGGCCGGCATGACCGGCACGGCGCAGACCGAGGCCGCCGAGTTCGGCGAGATCTACGGCCTCGAGGTGGTCGAGATCCCGACCAACGTCCCCGTCATCCGCAAGGACGAGGACGACGAGGTCTACCGCACCGTCCGCGAGAAATACGACGCCATCGTCACCCTGATCCGCGAGTGCAACGCCCGGCAGCAGCCGGTGCTGGTGGGCACCGTGTCGATCGAGAAGTCGGAGACGCTGGCGGCGCTGCTGCAGCGCGAGAAGATCCCGCACAACGTACTGAACGCCCGCTTCCACGAGCAGGAAGCCTATATCGTCGCCCAGGCCGGCCGGCCCGGCGCGGTGACCATCGCCACCAACATGGCCGGCCGCGGCACCGACATCCAACTCGGCGGCAATGTCGAGATGCGAGTGGCGCTGGAGCTTGCCGGCATCGATGACCCGGCGGCGCGCGATCAGCGCGAGGCCGAGATCCGGGCCGAGGTGGCGAAGAACAAGGAGATCGTGCTGGCGGCCGGCGGCCTCTACGTCGTCGGCACCGAGCGGCATGAGAGCCGCCGCATCGACAACCAGCTGCGCGGCCGCTCCGGCCGCCAGGGCGACCCCGGCGGATCGAAGTTCTTCCTGTCGCTGGAAGACGACCTGATGCGCATCTTCGCCTCCGAGCGGCTGGACGGCATCCTGCGCCGCTTCGGCCTGAAGGAGGGCGAGGCGATCATCCACCCCTGGATCAACCGGGCGCTGGAGAAGGCGCAGGAGAAGGTCGAGGCGCGCAACTTCGACATCCGCAAGAACCTGCTGCGCTTCGACAACGTGATGAACGACCAGCGCAAGGTGATCTACGAGCAGCGCCGCGAGATCATGCAGGCCGCCGACGCCAGCGCCATGGTCGCCGACATGCGGCAGGAGGTGGTGGCCGGCATGGTCGCCCGCGCCATCCCCGAGAACAGCTACGCCGAGAAGTGGAACATCGACGGGCTGCACGAGGAGGTGCTGCGCATCTTCGGCCTCGACCTGCCGGTGCAGGAATGGGGCAAGGAAGAGGGCATCGCCGACCGCGAGATCGAGGAGCGGATCCAGAAGGCGGCCGATGCCAAGATGGCCGCCAAGGTCGAGGCCTATGGCGCCGAGATCATGCAGATGGCGGAGAAGAGCCTGCTGCTGCAGATCCTCGACCAGAGCTGGAAGGACCACCTGCTGACGCTGGACCATCTGCGCCAGGGCATCAACCTGCGCGCCTACGCCCAGCGCGACCCGCTGCGCGAGTATCAGGCCGAGGCGTTCAACCTGTTCGAGCAGATGCTGGCCGGCCTGCGCGAGAACGTCACCCAGGTGCTGGCGCAGGTCGAGCTGCGCGTCACCCGGCCGGAGGATGTCGAGGCGCAGCAGCGCGCGGCGATGCAGCGCGAGATGCACGAAAGCCGCTTCGACCCGGCGCTGGGCCTGCCGGAACCGGCGATGGCCACCGCCGACGGCGCGGTGGCGGCGGCGAGCGCGGCCTTCGCCCTCAATCCAGACTGGGCCCACACGCCGCGCAACGCCCCCTGCCCCTGCGGGTCGGGCAAGAAGTTCAAGCACTGCCACGGGACGGTGGCGTAAGCCCCGCCACGGACCAGATCGGATCGGCGAAGGCCGGCGGCGAATCCCATCGCCGCCGGCCTTTGCTTTTGCCAAGCTGCGGCCACCCAAGCCGGAGCGGATTCCGATGACAGTGGCTTTGACCAGGAGAGCCGACATCACCCTCGACGCGGTGCACCGCGTCGCCTGGCGGGGAGAGGGCGTCCGCATCACCGAGCCGGCGCTGGTCCGGATCGCTGAATGCCGCGCCGCCTTCCTGCGGCTGATCGACACCGACCCGGACCTCGTCATCTACGGCGTGACCACGGCAATGGGCGAGCTGGCCGACCGGCGCCTGCGGCCCGAGGAGCGCGACCGCCACGCCCGGATCAAGGCCTTCGCCGCCGCCACGGCCTTCGGCGACCCGCTGCCGGAGCGGGTGGTGCGCGGCATCGTGCTGGCCCGGCTGGCGAATTTCCTGGAAGGCCATGCCGCCACCACGCCGCGGATCGCGCTGGCCGTCGCCGCCATGCTGGACGGCGGCCCGCTGCCTTCTGTGCCAGCCAGCGGGCAGGGCGGGGCCGGCGAGATCCTGGCGCTGTATCCGCTGTTCGCCGCGCTCAGCGCCCGCTTCGACCTCGAGGTCAAGGAGCGCGGGTCGCTGATCAACGGGTCGCCCTGCGCCGCGGCGCTGCTGGCCGATTCGGCCCTGGCGGCACGCAACCGGATCCGGCTGGCGGAAAGCGTCTTCGCCCTGTCGATCGAGGCCTTCCGGGCGCCGCTGGCGCATTACGACGCAGCGCTGGACACGCTGTGGGGCGACGAGCACGACGCCGCAGCGCTGCGCAACCTGCGTGCCCTGCTGGACGGCGCCGGCGACGGGCGGCGCGGCTACCAGGCCCCGGTCAGCTACCGCATCGTGCCGCGCCTGCTGGGCCAGGCGCACCGGGCCCTGGCGGCGGCCGAGCGCGCCGCCGCAGTGTCGCTGGCCGCGGCCTCGGACAATCCGGTCTACATCCCGCCCGACGAGGCGGGCCCAGGCCATCCCGACGGCCGCTGCCTCAGCACCGGCGGCTATCACAACGCCATGGCGGCGCCGGCGCTGGACGACCTGGCGGCGATCTGGGCGGACCTCTGCCTGCTGTGCGACCGCCACGGCTCGAAGCTGCTGGCCGGCCGGGTGTCGCATCTGCCGGACCTGCTGATGGTCGGCCGCGACCCCAGCGACAGCGACGGCCATGGCAGCCTGGGCTATGTGCCGATGGCGGTGACGGGCTACCTGGAGCAGGCCAAGGCGGCGGCGCAGCGCACCTTCCTGCCGGGCACCGAGGCCGCGGGCGCCGGCCAGGACGACGTCGCCGCCCCGGCCGTCCTGGCCTGGTCGAAGGAGGAGCGCGCCGGCCGCTGCCTGGACGCGGCGCTGGCGATGCTGGCGGTGATCGCCTCCCAGGCCCTCCACGTCACCGGCCGCGCGGCCACGCCGGCGCTGCGACCCCTGGTCGACGAGGTCCGCAGCCTGGTGCCGCCGGTGGCGGAGGACCGCGTTCTCGGCCCCGAGCTCGGCCGCCTCGCCGAGAAGTTCACGGAACGGGTGTTCGCGGTGGAGTGACGCGCCCACAAATCCGAATGGCGAATTTATCCGGCTCGGCAGGAGGCTGTTGGTCATTGCCACATCACGCATGGACCCATGGCCATCACACTGATCGTCGCCGACGAGCCCGATGGGCTGGCCGACGACCTGCCTCGCCAATGCCGCGTCGTCGCCCCTGACGATCTGCTGGACGGGCGCCATCTGCCGGAGCCGGGCGCCGCGCCCGGCGTCACAGTGGTCAATCTGTGCCGCGACCAGCGCCCCCTGTCCTTCGGCTATTACGTCTCGCTGATCGCCGAGGCCCGCGGCTATGCCGCGATCCCGACCGCGGCGGATCTCGCCGACCAGGCCGATGAAAGGTTGCTCCGCAGCCGCCACGCGCCGGTCGACCGTGCCCTCGCCGGGCTGCGCCGCCAGGGCGAGCGCCTGGTCCTGCCGCGCCGCCTGTTCGTGGCGCTCGGCCGCTGCAACAAGCCGCATCTGCAGGAGGTCGCCGAGGCGGCCTATGAGGCGTTCGGCCTGCCGCTGATGACCCTGCAGATCGACCCGATCCGCCTGCGCCTGCTGCAGGCGGTGGCGGAGCCGCTGGCCGGGCTGGACCCGCGCCAGCAGCGCCTGCTGCGCGCCGCGCTGGAGCGGCTGGCCGGCCCCCCGCCGACGCCGCGCCCGTTTCGCCGCGCTCCCCGCCTGGCGGTGCTGGTGAACCCGGACGACCCGCTGCCGCCGTCCAAGCCCGGAACCATCGTTCGGCTGCGCGACGTGGCGTCGTCGATGGGCATCGACACCGAATGCCTGGGCCATCGCGACCTGCCGAGGCTGGGCGGCTTCGACGCACTGCTGATCCGCGAGACCACGGCGCTGCAGTCGCCCAGCTACATCTTCGCCGAGACCGCGGCGCAGCTGGGCCTGCCGGTGATCGACGACCCGGTGTCGATCCTGCGCTGCTGCAACAAGGTGTTCCTGCACGAACGGCTGAAGGCCGAGGGCGTGGCGCAGCCGCGCACGCTGGCGGTGCGGGCCGACACGCTGGCCGCCGCCGGCGAGGCGCTGGGCTTCCCGCTGGTGCTGAAGGTGCCGGACGGCGCCTGCTCGCGCGGCGTCGTCCGCGTCGACAGCCCGGCCGAGCTGCCGGTGGCGGGCCGCCGGCTGCTGCGCCGGTCGCGCCTGATCCTGGCCCAGGAATACCTCTACACCGACTTCGACTGGCGCATCGGCGTGCTGGCCGGCCGGCCGCTCTTCGCCTGCCGCTACCGCATGGTGCGCGGCCACTGGCAGATCTTCCGCCACGGCCAGGACGGAAGCGAGGAAGGCGCGACCGAGCCGGTGCCGCTGGACCGCGTGCCGCCGGAGGTGGTGTCGGCCGCGCTGGCCGCCGCCGCCCTGATCGGCGCTGGCCTCTACGGCGTCGACCTGAAGGAGACGGCGCAGGGCCCGGTGGTGATCGAGGTCAACGACAACCCGAACATCGATGTCGGGCTGGAGGATGCCTGCCTGGGCGACGCGCTGTACGAGCGGCTGCTCGGCCATTTCCTGGAGCGGATCGAAGCCGGCGAGGAGCGGGCGGCCGTGCCGGCCCGGACGGTGGGATCGATCTGGTAGTGGCGAGGGCGCTCCCCCTCACCCTCCCGTCGCCGTCGGCGCCGGGCCCCTCCCTCTCCCCAAGGAGAGGGAATCGGGTCGCAGCCCATCACCTCTCCTTGGGGAGAGGTCGAAATCGCGATAGCGATTTCGGGTGAGGGGGCGGCTCCGGCCGCTCAGCCCAGATTCTGGCCGATCGCCAGGAACTTCTCGCGCCGCTTGCTGCGCAGGGTCTTGCCGTCGAGGTCGACCAGCCCGGCCAGCGCCGACCCGATCGCGTCGCCGACGGCGCGAAACGCCTCGTCCGGGAAGCGGTGGGCGCCGCCGACCGGCTCCTCGATCACGCCGTCGATGACGCCGAGCTGCTTCAGGTCCTGCGCCGTCAGCTTCAGCGCCGCCGCGGCCTCCTGGCTCTGCGCGCTGCTGCGCCACAGGATCGAGGCGCAGCCCTCCGGCGAGATCACCGAATAGATCGAGTGCTCCAGCATCAGCACCCGGTCGGCCACGGCGATGCCGATGGCGCCGCCCGAGCCGCCCTCGCCAATCACCACCGAGACCAGCGGCACCTGCACCCTGAGGCAGGATTCGATCGACTTGGCGATGGCCTCGGCCACGCCGCGCTCCTCCGACGCCACGCCGGGATAGGCGCCGGCGGTGTCGACGAAGGTGATCACCGGCAGATGGAAGCGGTCGGCCAGGTCGAGCAGGCGCTGCGCCTTGCGGTAGCCCTCTGGCTTGGCCATGCCGAAATTGTGCCGGATGCGGCTTTCGGTGTCGTTGCCCTTCTCCTGACCGAGCACGACGACCGAGCGGCCCTGGAACTGCCCGAGGCCGCCGACGATGGCACGGTCCTCGGCGAAGGCGCGGTCGCCCGCCAGCGGCTGGAACTCGGTGACGAGCGCCTGGATGTAGTCGAGCGCGTGCGGCCGATTCGGATGCCGCGCGACCTGCACCTTCTGGGCCGGCGTCAGCCCGCGATAGGTGTCCCGCAGCAGCTTGTCGACCTTGGTCTGAAGCCGGGAGACCTCGTCGGCGATATTGAGTTCGCCGGCGTCGGTGATGTGCCGAAGCTCCTCGATCTTGCCTTCGATCTCGGCGATCGGCTTTTCGAATTCGAGAAAGGTCTTCATTCCGCGTTGAGACTGGCCCTCGGGATCGGGGGGCTGTCTAACACAGGGCAGCGCGCATTGAGACCGAAATCTGTGCAGGGCTGACCGCGGCGTCTGCCCGCAGCAGGGTGCCGCCCGGTCCATCCTCCAGCGCGCCGAGCCGAAGCTCCGCCACCAGCAGCCGGTGCGGCTGCTCGTCGGGCATCGCGAAGCCCAGCGGGGCGGCCGGCTGGAAGCCGAAGCGGGCGTAGTAGGCGAGGTCGCCGACCAGCAGCACCATGCGGTGGCCCATATCGGCCGCCCGCTTCATGCTGCCGCGCATCAGGGCCGCGCCGACGCCGGCGCCGCGCAGCTCCGGCCGCACCGCGAGCGGCCCGAGCAGCAGCGTCGGCAGGCCCGGCTCGACCAGCATCGGCCAGTAGCGGATCGAGCCGAGGATCCGGCCGCTGGGCCGGCCGTCCTCGCGTACCACGAAGCACAGGCCGCGCACCGGCGCGATGCCGTCGCGATAGCGGTAGGAGACCTTGGTCTGCCGGTTCGGGCCGAAGGCGAGGTCGAGCAGGGTGTCGACTTCGGCCGCATCCCGCGGCCGTTCGGTCTTCAGGAGATACACTGGAGAAGGATCCTTGGAACGGAGAGCGTCGGTTCGCGCGCCGACCGGCTTCCGTCCTGCCCGCATCATGGTGTCGCAGGCACCCCGGAACGCCTCAGGCCGCCGCGCCGCGAAGGGCGGGCTGCAGGCGTCGTCGTCGCAGCGTCGGGGGCAGGAGAATCACGTCGTTCCGTTCCAAGAGAGCTCAGCGACGACAGCGAAACCGCAACCAGGCCTGGCTGTCAATGCAAATGCTGAAGCCGGCTTACCGCAATGACATGTGACGCCGGCCGGGCGTCATGCCAGGACAGGCCGCATGCAGGCCGTCCGGACTCCAGAGATGCCCCGCCAGTTCGCCCGCTATGCGGCGGTCGGGCTGGCCGCGACCACCATGCACTATGCCGTGCTGGCCGGGCTGGTCGAATCGGACGCCGCCGCGCCGCTGCCGGCGACGCTGGCCGGCTATGTCGCCGGCGGCCTCGTCTCCTATGCGCTCAATCGGCGGCTGACCTTCGCCGGTGGCCGGCCGCACCGCGAGGCGGCCTGGCGATTCGCCCTGGTCGCCGCCGGCGGCTTCGGCTGGACCGGCCTGCTGATGGCGCTGTTCGTCGGCCGGCTCGGCGCGCCCTACCTGCCGGTCCAGGCCGCGACCACGCTGGTCGTGCTCATCTGGGGCTTCCTGGCGAATCGGCTTTGGAGCTTCGCCGGATCTCTGAGCTAAGGCCGCTTGGCCTTCGCCAGCGGGTGGGCCGAGGCCACCAGGCTCTGCAGCCGGTCGCCCAGCACATGGGTATAGATCTGGGTCGTGGCGATGTCGGCGTGACCCAGCATGGTCTGGACCGAGCGCAGATCGGCGCCGTGCGACAGCAGATGGGTGGCGAAGGCATGGCGCAGCACATGCGGGCTGACCCGGCTGGGCTCGATCCCGGCCTCGACGGCGAGGTCCT
This sequence comes from Inquilinus sp. OTU3971, assembly GCF_038440215.1. Lineage (NCBI taxonomy): Bacteria > Pseudomonadati > Pseudomonadota > Alphaproteobacteria > Rhodospirillales > Rhodospirillaceae > Inquilinus > Inquilinus sp. OTU3971. The sequence goes on from NZ_JASATH010000152.1 coordinate 12,644, forward strand.
TCAAGAGTTGGCCGAATCGCTGCCGGGTCAGACAGCCGCCCCGCGCGGTGCGCGACGGGAACAGGAAGCCGCGGTCGCGGCCCTTGACGAAGAACACGCCGCGGTATGGGAGATAGGCCGAGATGGCATCCCGCGCGGGCTCCGACAGCGGCACCAGCCGCTCCTTGTCGCCCTTGCCGCGGACGATCAGCGCCCGCCCGTCCCGCCCCAGGGCCGAGAGCGGCAGCCCGACCAGCTCGGACACGCGCAAGCCTCCGCCATAGAGGATCTCGAGCAGGGCCAGCAGGCGCAGCCCCTCGGCCAGCCGCTCCGGATCGGCAAACAGGCCCGAGATGGCGCCGATCAGGCCCTCGACCTCGGACTCCGACAGCAGCTTCGGCAGCGGCCGGCCGAGCGCCGGGGAATCGAGCGCGGCGGAGGGGTCGTCCTGGCGCCGGCCCTCCGACACCAGGAAGCGGTAGAACTGCCGCATCGCCGACAGGCGGCGGGCCGCGGTGCGCGCTGCGGTGCGGCCGCCTTTCGCACCCTCGCGCCGCGCCAGATCGCCGAGATAGGCGCGCAGATCCTCGGTCACTGCACGATCGACGGCGCCGCCGCGGCCCTCGAGGAAGCGGTTCAGGTCGAGCAGGTCGCGGCCATAGGCCTCGCGGGTGTTGGCCGCGGCGCCGCGCTCGGCCACCAGCATGTCGAGGAAGGCCTCGACCGCGGGCGGAGGCAGCAGCCGCGGCGCCGGCGGCCGGCCGCGCCGTCCCTTCGGGGCTGCGGCCTCGGTCACTGCACTATTTAAATTTATCGTTCGGGATGATCTTCTCGACCGTCTGGGTCGGCGGCCGGAAGTCGATCACCGCGAGCGCGACACCGCTGCCGACGATGACCAGCAGCACGGCGATCGCCAGCACCCGGCCGAGGCCGCCGCCCCCGCCGCCACCGGAACTCTGCGAAAAGCGGGACTTCGAACGACGACGGGACAAGACGGACCCCTGACAGGTGTGAATTCAGGCCGATGCGCGGGCCAGGGCTGGAGAAAGCAGATGCGGCGGGCCCGGCGCAACCCTATCTTAGGCGGTCGGCAGGGCGGCGGCAAATCGCCTCGCCCCGCCAGCCACGCCTGCCTGAGATAGATTGGGCCGGGCCCGGAAGAGGATCGATGATCACCACGCTGCACCGTCCCTTGCCCCGCACTCTCGTTCTGGTCGGCCTGATGGGCGCCGGCAAGACCGCGGTGGGCAAGCGCGTGGCCGCGCGGCTGGGGTTGGGCTTCATCGATGCCGACCACGAGATCGAGGCGGCCGCCGGCTGCACCATCCCGGACATCTTCGAGCGCTATGGCGAGCCCGCCTTCCGCGACCTGGAGCGGCGGGTGATCACCAGGCTGATGCACGATCCGGTGCAGGTGCTGTCGACCGGCGGCGGCGCCTTCATGGATTCGCAGACCCGGGCGGTGATCGCCGAACACGGCCTGTCGGTGTGGCTGAAGGCGGAGCTGGCGGTGCTGGCGGCGCGCACCGCCAAGCGCGGCAACCGGCCGCTGCTGCGCCAGGGCGATCCGAAGGCGGTGCTGGAGGGGCTGATGGAGCGCCGCTACCCCATCTACGCCCTGGCCGACATGACGGTGGAGAGCCGTGACGGCCCGGTCGAGGAGACGGTCGACCGGGTGCTGGCCACCCTTGACGCCCATCTGGCGGCCGAGGCCGCCGCAAACGAAACAGCCCGTGCGGGGCAGACAGATTGAATCCCTGAGATGACACGAGAGACCATCCGCGTCGGGCTAGGCCCGCGCAGCTACGACATCGTCATCGGCCCCGGCGCCCTGGCCGAAGCCGGGCAGCGCATCGCCGCGCTGGGCCGCGGCAAGCGGGTGATCGTGATCGCCGACGCCCGGGTGGCCGGGCTGCACGGCGCGGCGCTGGAGGCGTCGCTGGCCGCGGCCGGGATCGCGGCCGAGACCCTGACCGTGCCACCGGGCGAGGCGACCAAGTCGATGGCCGTCCTGGCCGAGCTGCTGGACCGGATCCTGGCGCTGGGCATCGAGCGCGGCACGCTGCTGGTCGCCCTCGGTGGCGGCGTGGTCGGCGACCTGGCCGGATTCGCCGCGGCGACGGCACTGCGCGGCCTGGACTTCGTGCAGATCCCGACCACGCTGCTGGCCCAGGTCGACAGCTCGGTCGGCGGCAAGACCGGGGTCAACAGCAAGCACGGCAAGAACCTGATCGGCGCCTTCCACCAGCCGCTGCTGGTGCTGGCCGACACCGCCCTTCTCGCCACCCTGCCGACGCGGGAGCTGCGCGCCGGCTATGCCGAGGTGGCGAAATACGGCGCGCTGGGCGACGCCGGGTTCTTCGCCTGGCTCGAAGAGAACGGCCCGAAGCTGCTGGCCGGCGATGGCGACGCCACGATCAAGGCCGTGAAGCGCAGCTGCGAGATGAAGGCCGAGATCGTCGGTGAGGATGAGCGCGAGGCGGCGCGGCGCGCCCTGCTCAACCTCGGCCACACCTTCGGCCATGCGCTGGAGGCCGAGACCGGCTATGGCGACGCCCTGCTGCATGGCGAGGCGGTGGCGATCGGCATGGTCATGGCCTTCGACCTGTCCGCCCGCCTCGGCCTTTGCCCGGCCGCGGACCGCGACCGGCTGGCCCGGCACCTGGAGGCTGTGGGCCTGCCGACCCGCCCGGCCCGCGACCGGGCCTGGTCGGTCGACGCCCTGCTGCGCCACATGACCCGCGACAAGAAGGTGCGGGACGGGCGCATGACCTTCATCCTGGTGCGCGGCATCGGCCAGGCCTTCGTCACCAGCGAGGTGCCGGCCGAGCCGGTCGCCGCGGTGCTGGCCGACGCCATTGCCGCCTGATCCCAGCCATGTCCGACGATCTCGTCCTCCTGCTCCACCTCGCCGGGATCGTCGTCCTGCTCGTGGTCTCGGCCTTCTTTTCGGGGTCGGAGACGGCGCTGACCGCGGCCAGCCGGGCGCGGATGCACCAGCTGGAGACGCATGGGCTGCAGCGGGCGGGCATCGTCAACCGGCTGCGCGAGCAGAAGGAGCGGCTGATCGGCGCCCTGCTGCTGGGCAACACGCTGGTCAACATCCTGGCCTCCTCGCTGGCGACCAGCCTGCTGGTCTCGGTGCTCGGCGCCCCGGCGGTGCCGGTGGCGACCGTGGTGATGACGGCGCTGATCCTGATCTTCAGCGAGGTGCTGCCGAAGACCTACGCCATCAATCATGCCGACCGCGCGGCGCTCGGCATCGCCCCCGCGGTCAAGAATGTCGTCTGGCTGCTGGGCCCGGTGGTGCGGCTGGTGAACTGGCTGGTGCGCGGCGTGCTGCGGCTGTTCGGCGCCGACCCGCACCGGGTCGGGCTGGCCGACTATGTCGACGAGCTGCGCGGCGCCATCGAGCTGCACCGCGGCAGCGAGGCCGAGGTGGCGCAGGAGCGGCAGATGCTGCGCTCGATCCTGGATCTCGGCGACGTCTATGTCTCCGAGATCATGACCCATCGCCGCAGCGTCGAGGCGATCGATGCCGAGCTGACCCCGCGCGAGGTGGTGGCGGCGATGCTGAACAGCCCGCACACCCGCATGCCGCTGTGCCAGGGGGGCCTGGAGAACATCATCGGCGTGCTGCACGCCAAGGATGTGCTGCGGGCGCTGCAGGCGGCCGGCGGCGACCCGGACCGGGTGGACATCCGCCGCATCGCGGTCCGGCCCTGGTTCATCCCGGACACCACCAGCCTGCTGGACCAGCTGCACGCCTTCCGCACCCGGCGCGAGCATTTCGCCATCGTGGTCGACGAGTACGGTGACCTGAAGGGCGTGGTGACGCTGGAGGACATCCTGGAGGAGATCGTCGGCGACATCGTCGACGAGCACGACCTGCCGGTGGCCGGCGTCCGCCCGCAGGCCAATGGCAGCTTCCTGATCGACGGCACGGTCACCATCCGCGACCTGAACCGCCGCTTCGAATGGCGGCTGCCGGACGACGAGGCCTCGACCATCGCCGGGCTGGTGCTGCACGAGGCGCGGCACCTGCCGGAGGTCGGCCAGGCCTTCACCTTCCACGGCTTCCGCTTCGAGATCCTGCGGCGGCAGCGCAACCAGATCACCGCGGTGCGCATCACCCCGCCGGCCGAGGCCGAGCCCGAAGAGAGCTGAGCCCATGCCCCTCTCCGCCCCCGCCGCGCGCGAGCCGATCCACACCCGCCGCATCACCTGTGACGGCTTCCGCCGCGCCGACGGGCTGTGGGACATCGAGGGTCACCTCGTAGACGTCAAGCATTACGAATTCCGCAACGAGTTCCGCGGCACCATCACGCCGGGCGAGCCGCTGCACCAGATGCGGCTTCGGCTGACCGTCGACGACAGCCTGACCATCGTCGCGGTCGAGGCAGTGACCGAGAACGGCCCCTACGCCCTGTGCCCGGAGATCACGGCGAGCTTCCAGGCGCTGGTGGGGCTGCGCATCCGCCCCGGCTTCACCCTGGCGGTGAAGGAGCGGCTGGGCGGCGCCAAGGGCTGCACCCATCTGGTCGAGCTACTGGGGCCGATGGCGACGACGGCGTTCCAGACCGTGTTCCCGATCCTGTCGCGCGAGCGCGCGGCCGAGGCTGACCCGAGGACCCGGCCGGTGCTGCTGGACAGCTGCCACGTTTTCGCCGCCGACGGCGATCATGCTCGCCGCCACTGGCCGGATTTCTATACCGGGCCGCGGTAGGGCTGATCCGGCCGCGACGATCCGCGCGGCGCCGTGTGCGGCGGCCGGGCGTTAACCCGGCAGCAGCACCGCCCCGAGGAGAGAGATGATCCGACGCCTGACCCTGGCCGCCGCCCTGCTCGCCGCCCTCGCCTCCGCCCCGGCCGCCTTCGCCGATCCGATGCTGGCGGATTTCGACTACCCCTTCCCGGTCCGGCGCTTCGACTTCTCGTCGCAGGGCCAGGACCTGTCCATGGCCTATATGGACGTGCAGCCGGACAAGCCGAACGGCCGGACCATCGTGCTGCTGCACGGCAAGAACTTCTGCGGCGCCACCTGGGAAGGGGTGATGCGCCCCTTGCTGCAGGCCGGCTACCGCGTCGTCGCGCCGGACCAGATCGGCTTCTGCAAGTCGACCAAGCCGCAGGCCTACCAGTTCGGGCTGCACCAGCTGGCCGCCAACACCAAGGCGCTGCTCGACAGCCTGGGCATCCAGCGCCCGGTGGTGATGGGCCATTCCATGGGCGGCATGCTGGCGATGCGCTATGCCCTGGCCTTCCCGGACGCGCTGTCCGGCCTGATGCTGGTGAACCCGATCGGGCTGGAGGACTGGAAGGCCGTTGGCGTGCCGCAGCAGACCGTCGACCAGTGGTTCGAGGGCGAGCTGAAGACCGATGCCGACAGCATCAAGGCCTATCAGCAGGCCACCTACTATGCCGGCGAGTGGCGGCCGGACTATGACCGCTGGGTGCAGATGCTGGCGGGCATGTACCAGGGCGAGGCCGGCCGGCAGGTGGCGTGGGACCAGGCCCTGACCTCGGACATGGTGTTCAACCAGCCGGTGGTCTACGAGCTGGAGCATATCCGCGCCCCGACCGTGCTGATGATCGGCGAGCGCGACACCACCGCGATCGGCAAGGCGCTGGCCCCGCCGGACGTGGCGCAGCGCCTGGGCAATTATGCCGAGCTGAGCCGCAGCGCCGCCCAGCGCATCCCCGGCGCCAAGCTGATCCGCTTTCCCGGCGAAGGTCACGCGCCGCAGATCCAGTCGCCGGAGGCCTTCAACAAGGCGCTGCTGGGCGCGCTGGAGCGATTCCCTCCTCCCTGAGGGGACCGGCCTCGCCTCGCATCGCTTGCATCATGCAAGCGACTGCGCTACCCCTGGCGCCATGCAGCGCACCAGCTTTGCCGGCATGGATTGCCCGATCGCCCGCTCCCTCGACGCGCTGGGGGAGTGGTGGAGCCTGCTGATCCTGCGCGATGCCTTCATCGGCCTGACCCGCTTCGACGAGTTCCAGCACAGCCTGGGCATCGCCCCGAACATGCTGGCGCGGCGGCTGAAGCGGCTGACCGAGGCCGGCCTGCTGCAGCGCCACGCCTATTCGCAACGGCCACTGCGCCACGAATACCGGCTGACCGCCGCCGGCCGGGACGTGTTCCCGGTGCTGGCGGCGCTGGGCGCCTGGGGCGGCCGCCACGCCACCGGCGGCAAGGTGCTGGTGGAGGTGGCTGGCCGCGCCGACGGCCAGCCGATGGAGCCGGTCCTGATCGACCGGTGCAGTGGCACGCCGATCACCCCGGAGACGGCGGAGTTCCGCCTGGGGCCCGACGCCCGACCCGCTTATCGCGACCGGCTCGCCGGGATTCTGGACCGGCGGAACAGCCGCGACGGCACCGCCGTCCCGGCCTGAGGAGAGACTGAGATGCGCCGCATAGTCGTCACCGGAATGGGCGCGGTGTCGCCCCTGGCCAATGGCGTGGAGGCGAGCTGGCGCCGGCTGCTGGCCGGCCGGTCCGGCCTGCGCCGCCTGCCCGAGGAGATGGTGCCGGACCTCGCCGCCAAGGTCGCCGGCGTGGTGCCGTCGATCGCCGAGGATCCCGAGGCCGGCTTCGACCCGGACGTGGCGGTGCCGCCGAAGGACCAGAAGAAGATGGACCGCTTCATCCAGTTCGCCATGGCGGCGGCGGAGGAGGCGGTGGCCCAATCCGGCTGGCACCCGACCGAAGCGCGGGCGCAGCAGCGCACCGCCACCGTGATCGCGTCGGGCGTCGGCGGCTTCCCCTATATCGTCGAGACGGTGCGGACGGTCGACCAGCGCGGCGCGCGCCGGCTGTCGCCCTTCACGGTGCCGGCCTTCCTGGTCAACCTGGCCGCCGGCCAGGTCTCGATCCGCCACGGCTTCAAGGGGCCGATAGGCGCGCCGGTGACCGCCTGCGCCGCCGGGGTGCAGGGTATCGGCGACGCCGCCCGGATGATCCGCGCCGGCGAGGTCGACGTGGCGCTGTGCGGCGGCACCGAGGCCTGCATCGACCGGGTCAGCCTGGGCGGCTTCGCGGCGGCGCGCGCCCTGTCGACCGGCTTCACCGAGACGCCGGAGCGCGCCTCCCGCCCCTTCGACCAGGCCCGCGACGGCTTCGTCATGGGCGAGGGCGCCGGTCTCTTGGTGATCGAGGCGCTGGATTACGCTTTGGCCCGTGGCGCCAGGCCGATCGCCGAGCTGATCGGCTACGGCACCACCGCCGACGCCTATCACATGACCGCGGGGCCGGAGGATGGCGACGGCGCCCGCCGGGCGATGGAGATCGCGCTGGCCCAGGGCGAGATCGAGCCCGGCGACGTGCAGCATCTGAACGCGCACGCCACCTCGACCCCCGTCGGCGACAAGGGCGAGATGGCGGCGATCCGGACCCTGTTCGGCACCGGCGGGACGGTGGCGGTCAGCGCCACCAAATCCGCCACCGGCCACCTGCTCGGCGCGGCGGGCGGGCTGGAGGCCGTGTTCACCGTGCTGGCGCTGCGCGACCAGATCATGCCGCCGACGCTGAACCTGGAAAACCCGGACCCGGACGCCGCCGGCATCGACCTGGTGGCGCTGGAGGCCCGGCCCGGCCGGATCGAGCACGCGCTGTCGAACGGCTTCGGCTTCGGCGGCGTCAACGCCAGCGTGCTATTCCGGCGGTGGGAGGGGTGAGGCGAGCCAACATCGGAGCTTAACGCGTTGGCGCGCCCCCCCCCCCCCGGAGCGGCCGCC
>NZ_JASATH010000153.1:0-20175 GCF_038440215.1 Inquilinus sp. OTU3971
AACACCGGAAACCTGTCAACGATGTATCCGGTCTATAGTGTCAACGATCTCTCCGGTTGCACAACAGGTGCCCGCGAGCGTGCGGATGAGATGTGTGAATCCGGTAGCTCGGGGAGGGTGAGGGGGAGAGCCGACCTATCCCGCCACCCGCCCGAAGCCGATGCGGGCGACGCCGTAACGGCGCTCGTCCAGCAAGGCGAGGCCGTCCACCGCCGGCTCGTCGGAAGCGGTCTCGGCCACCACCAGGCAGCCGGGGGCCAGCCAGCCGGCGGCGGACAGGGCCCGGATCGCCGGACCGATCAGCCCCTGGCGGTAGGGCGGATCGAGAAACAGAAGCGTGGCCTGCGCCCTCGCCGGCGGCGGCTTCAGCGCGTCGGCGCGCAGCAGATGCGCGCGCGCCGTTTCGCCCAGCGTCTCGGCATTCTTCCGGGCGAAGCCCAGCGCCGCGGCCGAGCTGTCGAACAGCCAGGCCTCGGCGGCGCCGCGCGACAGCGCTTCGAAGGCCAGCGCCCCGGTGCCGGCGAAGGCGTCGAGCACCACGGCGCCGGTCACAGCGTCGCCCTCGTCGGGGCCGTAGCCGGCATGGGCCAGGATGTTGAACACCGCCTCGCGCACCCGCTCGCCGGTCGGCCGGGTGGCGCGGTCCGGTGGGGCGGCGAGGGCGCGACCCCTATGCCGGCCGGCGACGAGGCGCAGGGGCATGGCGGGAGGCGGGCGCGGACTTCGGACCGCTCGGCTTGGTCGGGGTCGGTTTGGCGGCCGGCTTGCGCGTCGGCCGCTCTTCCTCGTGGATCTCCAGCCAGCGGCCGAGCTGGTCACGCAGCACCGAAGCCTTGACCTCCTCGGCCTCGCCCTTCTCCAGGATGCCCAGCTGGAACGGGCCGTAGGCGACGCGGATCAGCCGGTTCACGTCCAGGCCGATCGCCTCCATCACCTTGCGCACCTCGCGGTTCTTGCCTTCGCGCAGGGTGACGGTCAGCCAGGCATTGGCGCCCTGCACCTTGTCCAGCGCCGCCTCGATCGGGCCGTAATGGACGCCGGAAACGGTGATGCCCTTGGCCAGGCCCGCCAGCTTCGCCGGGTCAGGCGTGCCGTGCACCCGCACGCGGTAGCGGCGCGGCCAGCCGGTCGACGGCAGCTCCAGCCGGCGCGACAGCTCGCCGTCATTGGTCAGCAGCAGCAGGCCTTCGCTGTTCAGGTCCAGCCGGCCGATCGAGACCACGCGCGGCAGCTCTTCGGGCAGGTTGTCGAACACGGTCTGCCGGCCCTGCGGGTCGGACCGGGTGGTCACCAGCCCGGCCGGCTTGTGATAGCGCCACAGCCGGGTGCGCTCGGGCTCCGGCACCGGCACGCCGTCGACGCTCAGCACGGCACCGGGCGGCACCACCACGGCCGGGGTGTCCAGCACCTTGCCGTTCAGCGCCACGCGGCCCTCGGCGATCCAGCGCTCGGCCTCGCGCCGCGAGCACATGCCGGCCCGCGCCAGCACCTTGGCGACGCGCTCGCCGTCCTTCTCGCCGCCATCCTTGAAGGTGGCTTTCGGTTTCGCGGCCGGGGTCGCGGCGCCTGTCGCGGCCGGATCGCCCGCCGTCTTCCCGACGGTGGTCTTGTGATCGGTCTTGCTCATCGCCCTTGTCTAGCGCGAAGCGCCCGGCCAGGGTTAGCGCGAAACGCGAGGATCTGACCCGTGCCCGCCGACCCGCCAACCTCCGATCCGGCCGACACCTATATGCGCCTGGCGCTGGACGAGGCGGCGGCGGCGGCTTCGCGCGGCGAGGTGCCGGTCGGCGCGGTGCTGGTCGAGGCCGCGACCGGCGCGGTGCTGGCCCGGGCCGGCAACCGGGTGGAGGAGCTGGCGGACCCGACCGCCCATGCCGAGGTGCTGGCGATCCGCGAGGCCGGCCGGCTGCGCGGCCGGCCGCGGCTGCCGGATTGCGACCTCTATGTCACGCTCGAGCCCTGCGCGCTGTGCGCCGGCGCGATCTCCTTCGCCCGCCTCCGCCGGGTGGTGTTCGCCGCCCTCGACCCGAAGGGCGGAGCCGTGCTGCACGGCCCCCGGTTCTTCGAGCAGAAGACGTGCCACCACCGGCCTCGGGTGGAGCAGGCGCCGGGCGGGGAGGAGGCCGGCGAACTGCTGAGGGCGTTCTTCCGGGCGCGGCGGTAGGGGGCTGGCCGCCGGTCCGGCGAACTGACAAGATCGGGCGACCCCTGGAGGGAGGGGTGATTTCAGAGAAGCCTTATCATGCTCGAATTGCGCGCCCGGCGATGGAGCCGGATGGCTGTGGTCGCGACGGTCCTGGGTGTCCTGTCGGCATGCCAGGCGCCATCGCCCAAGGTGTCGGAGGCGAGCAACGTCCACATTCGATTGACGCGGGGCGTCTGCTTCGGCTGGTGTCCGGCTTATGCGGTCGATATCGCCGGAGACGGCGCGGTGACCTATGAGGGGTTCAGCTCGGTGGCCGTGAGCGGCCGGTTCCAGGACCGGATCGCGCCGGCGGAGGTTGCCGCCCTCGTCGGGATGTTCGAGCGGGCGGATTTCTTCTCGCTGAAGGACGAATACATCGCCGAGATCACGGACAGCCCCTTCTACAAGATCTCGCTGACCGTCAACGGCAGGACCAAGTCGGTCACGGACTACGTCGGAAAGATTGCCGGCATGCCCGCGGTGGTCATGGAGATCGAGGACGCGATCGACCGGACGGCGGGGACGGCGAAATGGGTCAAGGGCACGCCCGAGACGATCCCGATGCTGCGGCGGACTGGCTTCGACTTCAGGTCGGACAAGGCGGCGACCTTCCTGGCCGATGCGCTGGAAATCGAGAATTACGGCTATGCCAGCGACCTGATCTTGGCCGGCGTCCCTCTGGACGGGCGCACCTCGCTCCAGAAGCGGCCGGCCTTCGAGCTTCTATTCCCGCTTGCTGCCTCGTCGAGGTCGGATCTCGACAGGGCCTCATTGCTGTTCCCACCTGCTGCCTCGTCGAGGTCGGATCGCGAAAGAACCTCATTGCTGTTCAGCCGTGCCGCCGCCGAACGAGGCAACCGGCAGAATCGGAGCGTAGCGCTCGTGATCGCCGCCAGGCTCGGCGATGCGGCCCTGGTGCGACGGCTGATCGCCCTGGGTGTCGATTCGGTGGTCGAGGATTCCCAGATGGGGCCTTACACGGCGCTCCACACCGCCTCCTCGGTGGCAATCGCCCGAATGCTCCTGCGGGCAGGGATCGATCCTGATGTCTCGGGACCGGGGATGCCGAAGGCTGTCCTGGTGACGGAGTCCGAAGATGTGGCGTTGATGCTGGCCGGCAGGGGGCTGAGCGGCGAGACCAGGACCGCGTTGATCGCCCGCGCCCGTGAGAAGAGCTGGACGCGCCTCCTCGCGAAACTCGCCGCCTAAACCTCCGCCTCGCCTTTCAGCACCGGGATGCAGCCGCCGCCGACGGTGGCGCGGACGCCGTCCGCGGTGCGGCGGGCGGCGACGCGCAGCAGGCTCGGGCGGCCCATCTCGACGCCCTGCACGATCTCGGCCTGTCCGGCCTCGGCGCCGGACAGCGACAGCAGCAGTGCGCCCAGCGTGGCGTTGGCGCTGCCGGTCGCCGGGTCCTCATAGGTGCCGGACAAGGGCGCGAACATCCGGGCGCGGATCCTGGCCCCGCCCGGCGCCGCGATGTCCGGCGCGGCCGGGTCGCGGGCGTAGAGATGCAGCGACAGGCGCCGCTCCACCTTCGGGAACTGCTCCTGGGTGCGGCGGAAGGCGGCGATGTCCGGGGTGGCGCGGGTCAGGGCCTCGCCGGTCACCTCCACCAGCACGAAGGGGATGCCGACCGAGGCCAGCACCGGCTGGTGCGCCCGGGTGATCACGTCCGACGGGGCCAGTCCGGCGCAGGCGGCGATCGCCTCGGCCGGCAGCTCCATCAGGGTCGACAGCGGCTGTGGTGCTGCGATCACGGCGCCGGTCACGGCCCCGGCCGCGTCGCGCTCCACCCGCACCTCGACCAGGCCGGAGATCTCCTCGAACAGCAGCACGCCGTCGCGGTCCAGCCCGTGCCGGGCCAGGACGCAGCCGGTGCCGACATTGGGGTGGCCGGCGAAGGGCATCTCGTAGGCGCGGTTGAAGATCCGCACCCGCGCCGAATGCGCCGGGTCCTCCGGCGGCAGCACGAAGGTCGTCTCGCTCAGGTTGAACTCGGCGGCCAGCGACTGCATCTCGCCGTCCGACAGGCCACGCGCATCCGGGAACACCGCGAGCTGGTTGCCGCCGAAGCGGCGGTCGGTGAACACGTCCACGGTCTCGAAGGCGAAGCGGCGCATCATGGCCTCCCGGCGGGCTGAAAGGGCCCCGAGTCTTGACACGGCTTAGTCCTTTGGCAAAGTGCCGAAATGTCTCCAGCCAATCTCTTCCGCGCTTTGGCCAATGAGCGCCGCCTGCTGATCCTGGACTGGCTGAAGGATCCGCGCGCGCATTTCCCGCCGCAGGCCGATGGTGACCTGGTCGAGGACGGGGTGTGCGGTGTGTTCATCGCCGACAAGCTCGGCATCAGCCAGCCGACACTGAGCGAGCATATGCGCGTGCTGGTCCAGTCCGGCCTGGTGGTGCCGAAGCGGATCAAGCAATGGACCTTCTACAAGCGCGACGAGGAGCAGATCCGCGCGGCGCGGGCGCTGGTCGAGACGCTGTGAGGCTTTCCGCCGGGCGTTCCCGTGCCTATGTTCCAGTCGACCCGATACCGAGACGCACCGATGTTCCAGACCGCACGCCCCGATCCCGCTTTGCCGAAGGCCGAGGCCTATCGCGACCTGCTTTCCCAGGCCGCGGGGCTGTTCCAGGGCGAGACCGACGCCATCGCCAACGCCGCCAACCTCTCGGCCCTGATCTATCATGGGCTGCCGGAGCTGAACTGGGCCGGCTTCTACCTGCTGCGCGAAGGCGGCGAGCTGGTGCTCGGGCCGTTCCAGGGCAAGCCGGCCTGCATCCGCATCCCGCTCGGCCGCGGCGTCTGCGGCACGGCGGCGGAGCGTCGCGAATCGGTGCTGGTGGAGGATGTGCACGCCTTCCCCGGCCACATCGCCTGCGACGCCGCCTCGCGGTCCGAGCTTGTGGTGCCGCTGCTGCGCGACGGCAAGGTGCTGGGCGTGCTCGACCTCGACAGCCCGCTGCCCGGCCGCTTCGACGCCGAGGACCAGGCCGGGATCGAGGCCCTGGCCGCGCTGTGGGTGGCGGCGAGCGCCGTCTGACGTTCAGCCGTTCCCGTAGCGGATCTCGACAACCTCGGCGGTCTCGACCCCGCCCGGGGCGCGGACCTCGACCACATCGCCCTCCTGCGCCCGCATCAAGGCGCGGGCGAGAGGGGAGATCCAGCTGATCTCGCCTTCCTCCGGCCGGGTCTCGTCGATGCCGACGATGCGCACGGTGCGCTCGCGGTCCTGGCCGTCGACATAGGTTACGGTGGCGCCGAAATAGACCCGGTCGCGGTTGGTCTGGCGCGCCGGGTCGACCACCTCGGCGATCTCCAGCCGCTTGGTCAGGAACCGCACCCGGCGGTCGATCTCGCGCAGCCGCTTCTTGCCGTAGATGTAGTCGCCGTTCTCCGACCGGTCGCCGTTGCCGGCGGCCCAGGACACCACCTCGACCACCTTCGGCCGCTCGACCCGCCACAGCTGCTTCAGCTCGTCCTGCAGCCGCTGGAAGCCCTCCGGCGTGATGTAGTTCTTCGACCCCGCGGGCAAAGGCGCCGGCGCATCGTCCAGCTCTTCCTCGGTGTCGGTCTCTTTGGTGAAGGCCTTGCTCATCCGGGCAGTCTACACCGATCGGGCCATCGGTTTAAAAACAGGCTCACACCGCGATGTCCCGGCGGCAGAATCCCTCCGGCCAGTCGATGCGGTCGACTGCCTGGTAGGCCCGCGCCCGGGCCTCTGCGATGTCGGTGCCCAGGGCGGTCACCGCCAGAACCCGGCCGCCCTGGGCGGTGACGGTGCCGTCGGCCTCCGCCTTCGTGCCGGCGTGGAACACGATGGTGCCCGGCACCTGCCCGGCCGCGTCCAGCGCCCGGATCGGGCTGCCCTTCCTGTAGCTGCCGGGATAGCCGTTCGCTGCCATGACCACCGTCACCGCCGCCTCCGGCCGCCAGCGCAGGGTCAGGTGGCGCAGCTCGCCGTCGGCGGCCGCGATCAGGGCGGTCAGCAGGTCCGAGCTCAGCCGCGGCAGCAGCGTCTCGCATTCGGGGTCGCCGAAGCGGACATTGTGCTCGATCAGCTGCGGCCCGCGCTCGGTCAGCATCAGCCCGGCGAACAGGATGCCGCGGAACGGCGTGCCCTCGGCCTCCATGGCGCGCAAGGTCGGCTGCACGATCTCGGCCATGATCCGGGCCTCCAGCTCCGGCGTCGCCAGCGGGTGCGGCGACACCGCGCCCATGCCGCCGGTGTTCGGGCCCTCGTCGCGGTCGAAGGCGCGCTTATGGTCGCGGGCGGTGGCCAGCGGCAGCGCGGTCTCGCCATCGCACAGGGCGAAGAAGCTCAGCTCCGGCCCGACCAGGCATTCCTCGACCACGATCGAGGCGCCGGCGGCGCCGAAGCCGCCCTCGGTCAGCATGGTGTCGACGGCTTCCTGGGCCTCCTCGACCGTCGCGGCCACCACCACGCCCTTGCCGGCGGCCAGCCCGTCGGCCTTGACCACGATCGGCGCGCCCTCGATGGCGACATAGGCCTTGGCCTCGGTCGCGTCGGTGAAGCGGCGGTAGCGTGCGGTCGGGATGTCGTATTTGGCGCAGAGGTCCTTGGTGAAACCCTTCGACCCCTCCAGCGCCGCAGCCGCGGCGGTCGGCCCGAAAGCCTTGATCCCGGCTGCGGTCAGCCGGTCCACCAGCCCCGCAACCAGCGGCGCCTCCGGCCCGACCACGACGAAGTCGATCGCGTTCTCCTGCGCGAAGGTCACCAGCCCGTCGACATCCTCGGCCGCGATGGGCACGCAGGTCGCCTCCCTGGCGATGCCGGCATTGCCCGGCGCGCAGAACAGCGTGGTGCACAGGGGAGAGGCGGCGATCGCCCAGGCCAGGGCATGTTCGCGGCCGCCGCCGCCGACCAGAAGGATGCGCATCGAAGAACCCGCTCTCGATCTCTTGCTCAAGTGGCAGCGGTTTAGCATGGTGGCCGCAGCATGACCGAGCAAAACGACACCCCCCCGGGCTCCGCGAGCCGCCCCGGCTCCAACCTGCCGGAATTCACCATCGCCGAGCTGACCGGTGCGCTGAAGCGCACCATCGAGGGCGAGTTCGGCCTGGTCCGCGTGCGCGCCGAGATCGGCAAGGTCACGGTGCCGCGCTCCGGCCATGTCTACCTGACGCTCAAGGACGACAGCTGCACCCTCGAATCGGTGATCTGGAAGGGCCAGCTGTCGCGGCTGATGGTGCGGCCGGAGCAGGGGATGGAGGTCATCTGCACCGGCCGGCTGACCATCTACGGCTCGCGCTCGCAGTACCAGATGGTGATCGAGCAGATGGAGCTGGCGGGCGAGGGCGCCATCCTCAAGATGCTGGAGGAGCGCCGCCGCCGCCTCGCCGCCGAAGGGCTGTTCGAGGCCGCGCGCAAGCGGGCGCTGCCGTTCCTGCCGCGGGTGATCGGCGTCGTCACCTCACCGACCGGCGCGGTGATCCGCGACATCCTGCACCGCCTGTCCGACCGCTTCCCGCGCCATGTCCTGGTCTGGCCGGTCGCGGTGCAGGGCGACAGCGCGGCGGGGCAGGTGGCGGCGGCGATCGAGGGCTTCAACGCTCTGCCGCCGGGCGGGCCGGTGCCGCGGCCGGACCTGCTGATCGTCGCCCGCGGCGGCGGCAGCCTGGAAGATCTGATGCCGTTCAACGAGGAGATCGTGGTGCGCGCGGCGGCGGCCAGCGCCATCCCGCTGATCTCCGCCGTCGGGCACGAGACCGACACCACCCTGATCGACTTCGCCTCGGACCGCCGCGCCCCGACCCCGACCGCGGCGGCGGAGATGGCGGTGCCGGTGCGGGCCGAACTGCTGGGCCGGGTGCTGGATTGCTCCCGCCGCCTCGAAGCCGGCACCGCTCGGCTGTTCGGCGAGCACCGCACCCGGCTGGACGCGCTGCGCCGCGGCCTGGGCGACCCGGCCCGGCTGATCGAGTCGGCTATGCAGCGGTTGGACGACCGCGGCGAGCGGCTGGACCGCGCCGCGCTCGGCACGGTCGAGCGGCGCCGGTCGCGCCTGGCCGAGCTCGGCGCCCGGCTGCCGCATCCGCGCCGGCAGGTGGCGGAGACGGCGCGGCACCTCATCCAGCTCGGCGACCGTCTGGCCGCCTGCGGCCCGCGGCTGACCCACCGCCCGGCCGACCGCTTCCAGGCCCTGTCGGGCCGCTTCGGGCCGGAGCCGGTGCAGCGCGCTTTGGCCGACCGCACCGCACGGCTGGCGGCCGCCGGCCGGCTGCTGGAAAGCTATTCCTATGTCGACGTGCTGCGCCGCGGCTACGCCCTGGTGCTGGACCCGGCCACCGGCCACGCCCTGGGCTCGGCGCAGGAGGCGACGCCCGGCCGGGCCGTGGCGATCCGCTTCCAGGACGGCGAGGCGCCGGCCGTGATCGGCGGCAGCCGCCCGCACCGTCCCGCCCGCGCCCCGGACCCGAAGCCGGAGCAGGGATCGCTGCTGTAGGGTCAGAGACGGAAACGATCGACCTTTAAAGCCGTCATGGCGAGCCCCGAAGGGGCGTGGCCATCCAGCGGCACCGGCCCCTGGATGGCCACGTCGCTTCGCTCCTCGCCATGACGAGTTAATATTTCATGCCGACGTATCATGTCGGTTCCGCCAAGGCCCAGCGCCGTGGCGGGTCGAGCCAGCGGTCCAGCCGCAGCCCGGCGGAGGCCAGTTCCTCCGTCATCTGCGCGTCGTCGATCAGTTCGCAGGTGTAGCTCTGCGTCCACGCCGCGTCGGCCGCTTCCGAGCGCAGGACGATATGGGACAGGCGGCCCTCATGCCGCACCGATT
This sequence comes from Inquilinus sp. OTU3971, assembly GCF_038440215.1. NCBI lineage: Bacteria > Pseudomonadati > Pseudomonadota > Alphaproteobacteria > Rhodospirillales > Rhodospirillaceae > Inquilinus > Inquilinus sp. OTU3971. The sequence goes on from NZ_JASATH010000153.1 coordinate 8,990, forward strand.
CGATGACGTGGCGGATGCCGGCTTCCTCTCCGGCCGGCCCTGGCTGCAGCGTCGCGAAGGTGGCGGGATTGCGCCGCTCGATCAGCACGGCGCCGCCGGGCCGGACGTGGCGCCGGCAGGTGGCGAGCAGGGCGGCGCGCGTTCCCTTGTCAGGGAAGTTGATCAGCGTGCTGGCCAGCAGCACCGCATCGAAGCCGCGGCCGAGGTCGAGATCCTCGATATCGGTCAGCACCGTCTCCGCGCCCCGGACATGGGCCAGCATCTCGGCCGAGTTGTCGACCGCGGTCACCGCATAGCCGCGGGCGGCCAGGGCATGGGTGACGCGGCCCGGCCCCGAGCCCAGCTCCAGGATCGAGCCGCCGGCCGGCAGGCGCCGGTACAGCTCCACGGCGCAGCCGTCCTGCGTGTGCGCGCCCGGCCCCGTGCCGGTGAAGCGGATCGCGGAGCCCATGCGGCAATCCCTCCTTGTGGTCCGTCGGAGATGGCGATGGCGGCAGGCCACTGCCAGGGGCTTGAGAAGCGTCAGGCGTGTGGTTAGATAGCGATAGGACCGTCCTCCCGGCGGTCCGTGACCGCACAGGAGGTTGCCTATGTCCCCGCGGGACGCCTGACCCACCGGTTCCGCCTGTTCTGCGAGAACAGGGGGATCGGTTTCGACACGAACCCTTCGGTTCGGCCCTTCGACAGCACGACGCTGTTCTGTACGGCGGGCATGCAGCAGTTCAAGCCGCTGTTCATCGACCCGGCCTGCACAGCCACCTTCGCCAATCTCCAGTCCTGCCTGCGCCTGGGCGATCTCGACGAGATCGGCGACGGCACGCATCTCCTTCGATTCGACATGCTCGGCCTGTTCTCGTTCCGGCAGATGAATGTCGGGCAGGCGATCGATTTCTGGCTCGGTTTCCTCGAGGAGATCGGCGCGTGGCCGGACCATGTCACCATCCATCCCGACCGGCTGACGGAGTGGTCGCCGCTGTATCGCGGCCGGGTGCCGATCCAGCCCGACCCGGACTGCACCTGGAGCGACGGCAGCATCAGCGGCCATTGCACCGAGTTCTACCGGGACGGGGTCGAGATCGGGAACATCGTCAACCCGCTCGGTACCTGCATCGATGCGGGATTCGGGCTGGACCGGCTGGACGCGCTGGTCAACGGCACTCCGCCGCCGACCCCGGCGGAGATCCTGGTCGAAGGGATCGAGAGCATCATCGCCAGCGGCTATCGGCCCGGCCCGAAGACGCAGGGCTATGTCCTGCGCAAGCTGCTGCGGCGGCTGTGGGCGATCGGCGGGTCGCTCGATCACTCCTATTTCCGGGCGGAGGCGGCACGGCAGCAGCGGCTGCGCGACCGCTACGCCCGGCTGAAGCCGCATCATCCGGACAAGCCGCCGGAATGGTGGTTCGACACCCATGGCATCGATCTGGACGAGGTCGAGGGGCCGGCGTAAGCCGGCCCCAGCCACGCATGACACCGAAACCAAGGACCGAGGATGTTCGACGAAGACCTGGCCCGCTGGGACCTGGTGCCGGACGGCGAGCCGATCGTCACCCATGGCAGCCGATTGCTGGCGGTGCGCTGCGGCGACCTGCCGGCCATGATCAAGCAGCCGGTGAACGCGGACGAGAAGCTGGGCTGCCTCTTGATGCAGTTCTGGACTGGCGAGGGTGCGGCGATGGTGCTGGCCCAGCACGGCGACACGCTGCTGCTGGAACGCGCCACCGGCCCCGTCTCGCTCGTCGCCCTATCGATGCAAGGGCAGGACGACGAGGCCTGCCTGATCCTCTGCGAGGCCGCGGCCCGGCTGCACGCGCCGCGCGGCCGGCCGCTGCCGAATGGGCTGCTGCCGCTGGAGCGGTGGTTCGAGCCGCTGACCCTGGGCGGCGACCGCTACGGCGGCGTCGTGGCCCAGGCCGCCGCCATCGCCCGCGAGCTGCTGGCGGAGCGGCGGGACATCGTCACCCTGCATGGCGACCTGCATCACGGCAACGTGCTGGATTTCGGCCCACGCGGCTGGCTGGCGATCGACCCCAGGCACCTGGTCGGCGACCGCGGCTACGACTTCGGCAGCATCTTCACCAACCCGGATATGGGCTTCCCCGGCGCGCCGGCCCTGGCCGAGCCGGGCCAGGCGGTGGCGACGCAGCCCGGCCGCCTGGCCCGGCGGGCGACGGTAGCGGCCGAGGCAGCGGGGATGGACCGCGCCCGGCTGCTGCGCTGGGTGCTGGCCGCGGCCGCGCTGTCCGCCGTCTGGAGCCTCGACGATGGCGAGCATCCGGCGATCGACCTGGCGGTGGCGGAGATGGCGCTCGCGGAGCTCGGCGGGGGCTGAAGGGTCGCGCCGCATTTTTTGCCGGACGTGTCGGCGCCGGGCATACTCCTTCGTCCTCGGGAGGAAGAAGGAAACACCCGGATGCTGTACGCCGTCCTCTGCTACCACAACGAAGCCGTGACCGAGGCCTGGAGCAAGGCCGAAGACGACGCGGTCATGGCCCGGCTGTCCGCGGTGCAGGAGCCGCTGGCCCGGCAGGGCAAGATCGGGCCCGTCGCCCGGCTGCTGCCGACCACCGCCGCCACCACCCTGCGCTCCGGCGTGGGTGAGCCGCTGGTGATCGACGGCCCCTTCGCCGAGACCAAGGAGCAGCTTCTCGGGTTCTACACCTTCGACTGCGCCTCGCTGGACGAGGTGCTGGACATCGTGCGCGACCTCGCGCGCGCCAACCCCGGGGGATCCTATGAGGTCCGCCCGATCCGCATCTTCAAGCCTGGGACAGCCGGATCATGACCGATTTAGCCTGGATCGACGCGGCCTTCGCCTCTGCCCGCCCCCAGGCGCTCGGCGCGCTGCTGCGCTATTTCCGGGACCTGGACACGGCGGAGGAGGCGTTCCAGGAGGCCTGTCTCCGGGCGCTGAAGACCTGGCCGCAGAAGGGGCCGCCGCGTGACCCGGCGTCCTGGCTGATCTTCGTCGGCCGCAACGCCGCGCTCGACGGCGTGCGCCGCGGCCGCAAGCAGGAACCGCTGCCGCCGGACGAGCTGCTGTCCGACCTCGGTGACGCCGAGGCCGACCTGGCCGAGCGGCTGGACGGCGCCGAGTACCGCGACGACATCCTGCGGCTCCTGTTCATCTGCTGCCATCCCGACCTGCCGGCGACGCAGCAGATCGCGCTGGCGCTGCGCATCGTCTCCGGCCTCTCGGTCAACCAGATCGCCCGCGCCTTCCTGGTGGGCGAGAGCGCGATGGAGCAGCGCATCACCCGGGCCAAGGCCAAGGTCGCCAATGCCGGGGTGCCGTTCGAGACGCCGGGCGCGCCGGAGCGGGCACAGCGTCTGGCCATGGTCGCCGCCATGATCTACCTGGTCTTCAACGAGGGCTATTCCGCCGCCAACAGCGAGGAGGCGCCGCTGCGCGCGCCGCTGTGCGACGAGGCGATCCGGCTGGCCCGGCTGCTGCTGCGGCTGTTCCCGGCCGAGCCCGAGATCATGGGCCTCACCGCGCTCCTGCTGCTGCAGCATTCGCGGGCGCCGGCGCGATTCGACGCCGAGGGCAGCATCGTGCTGCTGGAGGAGCAGGACCGGACCCTGTGGAACCGCGCCATGATCGCCGAGGGGCTGGCGCTGATCGACAAGGCGATCCGCCACCGCAGCCCCGGCCCGTACCAGGTGCAGGCGGCGATCGCGGCGCTGCACGCCCGGGCGGCGCGGGCGCAGGACACCGACTGGGCCCAGATCGACCTGCTCTATGCGACGCTGGAGCGGCTGCAGCCCTCGCCGGTGGTGACCCTGAACCGCGCGGTCGCGGTGGCCAAGCTGCACGGCGCCCAGGCGGCGCTGGAGATGATCGAGCCGCTGGCGCCGCGCCTGTCCGGCTATTTCTACTTCTTCGGCGTGCGCGGGGCGCTGCTGCAGCAGCTCGGCCGCGTCAGTGAGGCGCGCGAGGCCTTCAACCAGGCCATCGCCCTGGCCAACACCGCAGCCGAGGCCGCCCATATCCGGATGCATCTCGACCGGCTGCAGCAGGACGGCACCGCCGAGGTCGGGTGAGGCCGGAAAAATCTCGAACCCGCTGTCGGGTTCGCTCGGGTCCGGCCGTCCTTGAGGCAGGCCCGCAGCATTCGCCGCGGCGCGAACCAACAGCCAAGAGGAAATCATGGCCGAAGCGACAGATCGCGCAGCTCCCCAGGTTCTCGGCGGCTTGGTCGCCTATGTGAACGTCGAGGGGGCGCTCAAGGCCGCCGAGTTCTACGCCAAGGCCTTCGGCGCGCAAACGGCCCATTTGGTGCCGCCCGACGAGAAGGGCCGGACCATGCATGTCCATCTCCACGTCAACGGCAGCTCGCTGATGATCTCCGACTTCTATCCGGAGCATGGCTTCGCGGTCGAGGCGCCGCAGGCCTTCACCCTGCAGCTCATTCTCAAGGCCGACGAGATCGACGCCTGGTGGAAGCGGGCGGTGGATGCCGGCTGCACGGTCGAGGTGCCGCTGGATGTGATGTTCTGGGGCGACCGGTGGGGCCGGCTGAAGGACCCATTCGGCATCGCCTGGGCGATGAACGCACCGGTCAAATCGTAAGACCCGCTCGGCGAGACGCCGGCGGCAGGGTGCGCGCCCTTCCGCCGGCTTCCCGTGACGCAGATGGAGGAAGAGATGACCAGCCAGCAAGACAGCGAAGCCGAGATCCGCGCCCTGATCGAACAGCGTGCGGCGGCGCTGCGCCGCAAGGACGCCAAAGGCTTCGTCGCCTGCCAGTCGGCCGACTATGCCCTGTACTCCCTGTACTCCATGGGGTCGCCGTTGGCAGCCGACCAAGCGAGCAGCGAGGAGGTGGACGGCTGGTTCGCCACCTGGGACGGGCCGATCGGCTACGAGGTCCGCGACCTCCGCATCGCGGCCGGTGAGGACGTCGCCTTCTGCCACGGCTTCGCCCGGATGAGCGGCGCCAAGACCGACGGCGAGACGGTCGATCTCTGGTTCCGCCTCACCCTCGGCCTGCGCCGGGCGGCCGATGGCTGGACCATCGTGCATGAGCACGAATCCGTGCCCTTCTACATGGACGGCAGCCTCCGCGCCGCGGTGGACCTGAAGCCCTAAACGCCGGCGGCTTTGGAAGCGGCCGGCTGAAAGACCCGTCCGGCATCGCCTGGGCGATGAACGCGCCGGTCGAATCGTAGGGGCCGTTCGGCGAGACTCCGGCGGGAGAGCGCACGCCTTTCCGCCGGCTTCTGTTTCGGACATCGGTCCGGCCCTGTCGGATGCATGGGCGCTGCTTCGTCCTTTGGAGAGGCATCCAAATCCCGGATGCAGATGGAGGAAGAGATGACCAGCCAGCACGACAGCGAAGCCCCGATCCGCGCCCTGATCGAGGAGCGCGCAGCGGCACTGCGCCGCAAGGACGCCAAGGGCGTCGTCGCCTGCCAGGCCGCCGATCATGTCCTCTACTCCCTGGCGCCGCCGCTGCAGACGATCGACTCGGGGGCCGAGGGGCTGGAGGCCTGGTTCGCGACCTGGCAGGGGTCGATCGGCTACGAGATTCACGACCTTGGCATCGCCGTCGACGGTGACGTCGCCTTCAGACCGACGGCGAAAGCGTCGATCTCTGGTTCCGCGTCACGCTCGGCCTGCGCCGGGCGGCCGACGGCTGGGTGATCGTGCACGAGCACGAATCCGTGCCCTTCTACATGGACGGCAGCCTGCGGGCCGCGGTGGACCTGAAGCCCTAAACGCCAGCGGCTTTGGAAGCGGCCGCACGCCGCGGCGCCTCGGCCTCCGCCCGGACCGCGCCGATCAGCGCGTCGAGCAGCCCGGGGAAACGGGCGTCGAGGTCGTCGCGGCGCAGCGACAGCAGGTTCTCGCGGCCGGAGGGGCGCTGCCAGATCACGCCGCTGTCTCGCAGCACCCGCCAGTGGTGGGTCAGGGTGGATTTCGACACGTTCTTGAGCACGGTGCCGCAGGCATGCTCGCCGCCCTCCGCCAGGACGCGGATCACGGTGAGCCGCATCGGATGGCCCAGGGCGGCCAGGACATTCTCCAGCCGGATCTGATGCCGGTCGGGGTGCTGCGGCGTGATCATGCCCAATAGATAGGCAATGATACGCGTACAGTCAAACCGTCGATCCTCTGGAACAGGCGGAGGAAGCCGTCTCATCCGGATGGTACGCAAATTCTAGTACTGTTCAATAGTACGATAATCTGCGTACAGTCGGACGAATCAAATCCGACGGAAGGAGCCCTCCATGTCCGCATCCGTGTCCCCGGCCGGGCACCGCTCGCTCGGCTGGAGCCTGGCGCTGCTGGCCTTCGCCCAGCTGATCTTCGCCCTCGACCTCAACATCGTCTTCGTGGCCCTGCCGGAAATCGGTGCCGGCCTCGGCTTCTCCGAACAGTCGCTGCAATGGGTGGTCAGCGCCTACACCGTGTTCTGTGGCGGCTTCCTGCTGTTCGGCGGCCGCGCCGCCGACCTGCTCGGCCAGCGCCGGATGTTCGTGTCCGGCCTCGTCCTCTACGCCGCCTCATCGCTGCTCGGCGGGCTGGCCTGGAGCCCGGGCATGATCATCGTCGCCCGCGCCGTGCAGGGCATCGGCGGCGCAATCCTGTTCCCGGCTACGCTGTCGCTGGTCAATCGCCTGTTCGAGGAAGGGCCGCGGCGCAACCGGGCGCTGGCGGTCTGGGGCGGTGCCGGCGCCAGCGGCCTGACGCTGGGCTCGCTGTTGGGCGGCGTGCTGACCGATGGCTTCGGCTGGGCGGCGGTGTTCTTCGTCAATGTCCCGCTGGCCGGGATCGTCGCCCTCGCCGCGCTGGCGGTGATCCCGCGCGACCCGCCGCAGCTCGCCCGCCGCAGCTTCGACCTGCCCGGCGCGCTGACCGTCACCGCCGGCGTCACCCTCCTGGTCTATGTCCTGGTGCAGGGGCCGGAAACGGGGTGGGGCGCCACGCCGATCGTCGCCGCCGCCGTGCTCTCGGCTCTGCTGCTGGCCGTGTTCGTGCTGATCGAGACCCGAAGCGCCGACCCGTTGATGCCGATGCGGCTGTTCCGCAACCGCAGCCTGGTCGCGGGCATGTCGATCACCTTCATCTACATGGGCAGCTTCGGCGCGCTGCCCTATTTCCTGACCGTGCTGTTCCAGACGGTGATGGGCTTCAGCGCGCTGGAGACCGGTCTGGCCTTCATCGTGCCGTCGCTCGCCATCGCCGCCGGCACCCAGCTCGGCGAGCGGCTGGCGACGAGGCTGACCACGCGCAGCACGCTGCTGCTGGGGTCGGCGATCGGAGTCGCCGGCACCGTCGCGATCGGCCTCGCGACCACGGCCGGCTACGCCGCGCTGGTGCCCGGCCTGGTGGTCTCCGGCATCGGCCAGGGCATCGTCTGGACCGGCATGTGGATCGCCTCGGCCTCCGGCGTCGCGGCGGAGGAGCAGGGCGTGGCCTCCGGCATGGCATCGACCACGCTGAACATCGGCAACGCCATCGGCCTTGCTGTCCTGATCGCCATCGCCAATGCCGGGATCGCCGGGCAGGAGGGCGAGGCGCTGCGCCTGGTCATTGCCGACGGCACCCGCCTCGCCTTCATCCTCGCCGTGCTCGGCATCGTGCTCGGCGGTCTGGTCGCCCTGGCTCTGCCGCGGCGGGCCAGCGGCGCGGCGGTGCAGGCAGCGGCATGAGGAAAGGCGGCGCGTCTTGACAGGCGCGCCGCAGCCCTCCCATCGTCGGGTCCATGGCGGATCCCATGCCACAGCCCCGGCCGGTCCTCGGCCCCGCCGAGCCGCAGCTCCTGGTCGCCGATATCCGGGCGGCCTGCGACTTCTACGCCGGGACGCTCGGCTTCGCCGTCGTCTTCACCTATGGCGAGCCGCCCTTCTACGCCCAGATCCGGCGCGACGCGGCGCGGCTGAACCTGCGATGGGTCCGGGGCTCCGTCTTTGCCCCTGGCTTCCGCGAGCGGGAGGTCGACGTCCTGTCGGCGACGATCGCGGTCGACGACCCCAAGGCCCTGTTCCTGGAGCTGCAGGCCGCCGGCGCGCCGTTCCACCAGACGCTGCGGACCGAGCCCTGGGGCGCCCGCATCTTCATCATCCGCGACCCGGACGGCAACCTGATCGCCTTCGCCGGCTGACCGTCAGGCCAGCCCCTCCAGCCGCCGCTGCTGGCGCAGGAAGGTATCGCCGAAGGACAGCTTCGCCGTGGTCGGCGTCCGGCCGTCCAGCACCCGCCAGAACGGCGTGATCTCGTCCGCGGCCGCGCCGCGCCGATGCGCCTCCCACGCCGCCTCGGCCACGACGCGCAGATGGAAGCCGGTGGTGATCGGGCAGGTCACCTCGGCCCCGTGCCGCCGGGCCAGCTCGCGCCGCAGCGTCGGCACATCCATGCCGCTGCCCTTCGGGATGGCGCGGATGAAGGCGTCGATCAGCCGGGGCGTCGGCACCAGCATGATCTCGCCGGCCTTCATCCCGGCGATGTCGATCGGCGCCGGCTTGACCTGATGCGGCCGCGGATCGTTCAGCTTCTCGGTCCAGGATTTCGCCATCGCCGCCTCCCAATCGGCGGCAGTGTAGCCCGGCCGGATTGACAGATCCTGCGAAGTTGGCGGTCTGCCAAGCCTTACCCGGTGGGGCTACTGCAGTTCCGAGATCCTGCCCTCGTCGACGATCCAGATCTTGCCATCCCTGGTCCCGACGTACAGCGGCCTCCGGTATAGCAGGCTTGCGAACACATGGGTTTCGATCGGCGTCAGGGACTGCAACTCGGTCACGATGCCCCCGAGGATCTCCGAACCTTCAGGGATTGCGCCGAGGTGCGGCTGGCAGGTCTTTGACAAGTTCTCGAGCGACACAACCCGCTTGCCGTCCGCGCCCACCAGGACACGCAGATGGCCAAGGAAAATCATCGCATCGGGGGCGGTGGTCGCGGCCAGAAGGTAGATCCGCCAATTCGAAGAGCCGGGATCACGGAACGCCACGGTGTTGTAGGGGCCTGGGCAATGCCGGGACCCGCTCTGAGCAAGGGCCAGCTGCCGGGCGGCGAACTGCGCCGACTGGTCCGGCGTCAGCCTGGGATTGGCGGGCCGCGCGAAGGCTGTGGCCTCGCCCTTCTCGTTGACCACGACGTCGTAGGCCGCCTCGAACCGATCTCCCTTCTGCCGAACGAAGCGGACCAGGACGCCAGGGCCGGACGTGTCCGTCACCCAGCCCCGTATGCCGTCGGTCTGCGGATCCGTCCCTTCGGCGAGGGCAAGATCCGTCGCTCGGGCCGCGGCGTTGTCGAGGACGTAGATCGTGCGGCCCAGCATCTCTATCCGGCGAATCTCTGGCGACGTCTGAGGGATCCGGCGAGGTGCCGGCTTCTCCGCCGCAGTGACCGGGCTGGCCGGCGGGGTCGTGCTGTTGCAGGCGGCCAGGACGGCCAGCAGGGCGAACGGCAGCGCCGCGCGCCGCAACGCGTCGGCCACGCCGGACCGGCGCGGCGAAGTGGTGGTGTCGATCATGTGGCCCCCCTGCGCCGCCAGCATGCCGCGTCCGGCCGCGCCAGCCAAGGGCGGGCCTACTCCCGCACCGTGGCGATGGTGCCGTTGGCGACCAGCCAGCGCTTGCCGTCCGCGGTCAGCACGATCAGCGGCAGGCTCTGGCGCAGGCTGAGGAAGACATGCAGTTCGGTCGGGATCGTCGAGACCGGCTCGGATACCATGAAGGCGACGGCCGCGTGGCCCTCGCTGGTCTTCTCGCCGGCCAGGCAGGAGGGCGGCGGCAGCCGGCCGCCGGACAGGATGCGGCCGCCGTCCGGGCTGACCAGGAAGCGGTAGTGGCCGCCGACCATGAACACGCCGGGCTCGGTCGCCGTGGCCAGGGCGTAGACCCGCCAGTCGCGGGTGCCGGGATCGCGGAACACGACCGGCCGGTAGGTCTTGGAGCAGGGCTGGTCCAGCCGCCCCAGCGCCAGCTGCGCCGCAGCGAACTGGGCGGCCTGGTCCGGCGTCAACGGCGCGCCGCCGTGACGGGCGAGGGCGGGGTCGCTGCCGCCGGCATCGACAGTGACGTCATAGGCCGTCTCCGGCCCCTGGCTGCCCCGGCGCACGAAGCGGACCAGGATGCCGTTCTCCGCCGGCTCGGTCACCCAGCCGACGATGCCGCCGGCCTGCGGGTCGATGCCGTTGCGGCGCAGGGCGGCGCTGGCCAAGGCGGCGGCGCCGTCGATCGCATAGATCTGCCGGCCCAGGGTCACGGCCCGGCGGAACTCGGGCCCGGTCTGCGGCACCACCTGGGATGGCGCGGCGGCGGGCGGCGCGGCCTGGCCTGGGGCGGGCTGCTGCTGGGCCACGGCCTCGCCGGCCGGCAGGGCGACCGCCACCAGCAGGGCGGCGCGCGCGAGGCGGCGGCGAAGGGCGATGGAGGGATGGCGCATGCTGTCTCCGCTGTGACCCGGGGCCACCATGCCGCGCCGCGCGGGCCGGGCCAACCCCCTGACTGCAGCGACGAGGCCGGGGCGGAAACCGTTCCCTGGCGGCGGCGCTGTAACGGATTCCGGATTCCGCTGTTGCTGTCGTATGGGCGCGTCGCGCGGCGTCGCCGCGACGGCAGCCCCGTGCCGGGCGATGCAACTGTGAGGAGAAAACGACCATGGCAACCCGCAACCTCGAACAGGATGTCGATGTCCTGACCCGCACGATCTCCGAACTCCGGTCGGAGATCGCCTCACTGGCCGGCCGTGCCGGCGGCGCGGCGCAGGATGCCGGCCGGTGGGGCGTCCGCCGCGCCGGCGAAGCGGCGGAGGCGGCGGCCGGCGAGATCAAGGGCCAGGTGGCGGAACGGCCGCTGACCGCGCTCGGCCTGGCCTTCGCCGCCGGGCTGGCGATCGGCCGCTTCCTGGTCCGCTGAGCCCGGTCCCTTGACAGGGGGGCGCCTCGGAACTCCGCGCACCGGGGCGCCGTTACCTGACCGGTCCGTCCCGGATCGGTTTCCCCAAATCCGAGGAGAAGCTCATGATCGCACGCATCGTCCTCATCACCGGCCTGCTGGCCGCGGGCCTCGGCATGGCGGCCTGCGAGAACACGGTCCGCGGCGTCGGCCAGGACACCCAGAAGGCCGGCGAGAACATCGAGCAGTCGGTCCAGCCCAAGCCGATGCCGTGACCGGCCGGGGGGGGGGGGGGGGGGGGGGGGGGGGGGGGGGGGGGGGCGGCCGGCCCGCGCCCGCCGGCA